>CAZXXM010000050.1:9844-12979 GCA_964644715.1 uncultured Salinisphaerales bacterium | reverse complement strand
CGGTGACTGAGCAGCGGCATCAGGCCGGCGCCGAGCAGGCGCTCGGCTTCCGCGTCGCCCATGAATCGCTCCGCCGACGGCACCAGTTCCTTGTCGCCGTCACGGTCGATGCGCGTGGCGCTCGGCAGGTCGCCGATGTCGCGATCGTCGTTCGGCGAGAACGACCAGCCCTCGGCGGCGCGGTAGGCGCGCCCCAGCAACAGCGCGCAGGCCAGCGCGCCCGAAGCCCACAGGTAATGCCCGTGCGCCGGCGTGTTGCCCAGCTCCTCGAACGCGAAGGCATCGATGCGCTCGTCGCGCGCGCCGTAAGGCCGGCGCATCAGCAGGCGCGGCGCGACCAGACCGATCCAGCGTGCGATCTCGCTGCCGCGCAGCGCGTTCCAGTCCTCGAGTCCCGGCGCGTCCGCGTTCGCCAGCGCAGGATCACCTTCTGCGAACACCGGCCCACCGGCCTGCGCGGCGACGATCGCCAGTTCCGCGAGCAGTCCGATGTCGGCAGGCGATGCACCGAAGCGGTACAGGCTCACCACCGCCGACCAGCCGAGGCCGCCCGGCTGATTGCGCCAGCGGTCCACCAGCGCGGCATACAGGCCGGTCTTCGCGACCTCGGCACCGGCGTTGACGTAATCGAGCAGCAGCTCTTCGCGCGTCACGTCGAACAGGTGCAGCTGCAAGGTCTCGTCGAGTTCGAGATTGGCCACCAGCCACTGCACACCGCGCCAGGCCGCCTCGCGCGACTGGAACGCCGGATCGTGCAGCACCTGGCGCATCTGCTCGGCGATCGCGGAGTCGACGGCGGCGAGGTAGCTCTGGGTCTCCGCGAGGCGATCCGGAACGATGTGCGGGGCGACGATGCGGCGGATCATCGCGTCCAGGCCCTCGGGCCCGGCGGCTTTCGACGCCTCGCGCGCCGCGGCGACGCCGGCCGGCGTGCCGCCGAGCAACGCGGACAGCGGCGATGCATCTTCTGCGGGACCACCGGCCTGCGGCGCAGGCGCAGCGGAAACCGGCGGCGGCTGCGTGCGCGCGGTGCGCAGTGCCTGGAACAGCGGCAACTTCGCGAACAAGGCGTCCGGGTGGAAATCGTCGATGCTGGCGAACGCGATGTCGCCGACACCGGTGCTCACGCGCGGGGTGAGGCGCGCCAGTATCGCGTCGAAATTGTCGAGATCGATGCGCACCGTGGGGCGCGTCGCCAGCGGCGGGCGCTCGGACGTGGGCCGGCCGCTGAAATCACCGAGCAGCAGCAGGCGCATCGGCGCATCCGCTTCGCGAGGCTTTTTGCCACCCGCACCCTGGGGTCCGAAGTCCATGCCGAAATCCATGCGTCCCGATGCCATCGCCGCTCTCCCGTCCGCCGTCGGCAGCACCATGCCCGAACCTGCGCGGGATCACCAACGCCCGCTGTGACCCAGGTCCGGCGCGAACGTCCGGCCTGGTTGATGGGGCCGCGACGGACGCTTCAGCGGACCGCGCCCGGCCCGCCCTCGCTGCGCGGCCGCCAGTCGACGGCGCCCGATCGCGTCTGGCCCAGGTAGGTGTAGCCCACGCTCAGCGCGCCGACCTGCTGGTTCGCGTCGGGCAGCCCGTCGTAGCTCGCGTCGCGCTTCGAGAACACGTACTTCAGGGTCAGTCCGTGCAGGCGATACAGGCGCCAGGTCAGCGACACGTCGGCACGCAGGATGTTCTCCTGGCCGTCGTCGTCATCCGACGCGGTGTCGGTGACGTGGTACTGACGCGCCGTCATGTCCAGCGACACGGCGTCGCCGAAGATCAGCCGCAGCGCGAGCAGCCCCTGCGCCGAGAGGCCGGCGCGGTAGTCGCGCTCCGCGCCGCTGCGCGCCTCGCCGGCCGATCCGTAGCCGACACCGCCGAGCACGGTGCCCTGCAGCGCGACCTCGCGCGACATCCACCACTGGCCCGTCGTGCCCAGCGCCGCGGACGTCGTCGACACGCGGAAGATCTGCGGCGCTATGTAATCGTAGGTGCCGTACAGGCCCCAGATGCCGCGATACGAATCGCCGATGGCGTAGTCCGTGCCGACGAGCAGGCCGCGCGACATCACGTTCTCCAGCGCATTGCTCGTGGCCGCCGTGAACTGGAAGTGGAAGTAGTCGAATGGGCGGTCGTAGCGGTATCCCGGTTTGCCCGGCAGTCCATAGGCCATCGTGAAATCCGCGATGGCCTCGCCCTCGCGATAGCTCTGCGGCGTGAAGTCTTCCGGGTCCTGGCGCGTGCTCACGTCGGAGTCGACGTCAGAGGCGACGTTCGCGCCAATGTCCACGCGCGTGTACACGGCCGGATCGTGGCTGCGGAACACACCGTCGAAGCGCTTGCCGTAGGCCAGCCGGTTGAAGCCGGTCGATGGCGAGATGAAGGCCGCGCCGAATTCACGCCAGAAGCCGGGCGCCCTGCCGTTGTTGCTCTCCAGCAGCAGGCTCGCCATGCGAAACAGCGGCTCGCCCAGAAAGCTGCCGCCGAAACCCGTCGTGAGCTGGTCGTTGATCGAGGGCTCGGTGATTTCGCCCATGACCTCCCAGGCTGCGCTGGAAACGAAGGTATAGGCCGACGCCGCCCAGTAGCCCAGGCCCGCCGAACGCGCGAAGCCGTGATACATCGAGCCCTGGTACGGGTGACCGATCTGGTTGATGTCGAAGCGATCGCTGTCGTAGACCCAGTCGCCCTTCAGGTTGTCCTTGATCGATCCCCAGTCCGAGTCGTAGTCCGAGACGCCGGAGAACTCGCGGTTGTACTGGTTGAGCAGGAAGTCGAACAGGAAGATGTCGGCCGCGGGCACCCACCAGCTCTTGCCGCGCCCCTCGCCCCAGTTCAGCACCGGAACGGGCTGGTTGTCGGCGAACGCGGTCGGCGCCTGCTGCTGTGCGGGAGAATCGAGCGGCGGATCGTTTTCCGCCCAGGCAGGCACCTGGAGCACGAGCAGCGGCAAAGCGCACAACAGCACGCGAAGGGTCGGGCACATGCCGGCGGTCTCGTCGGTTGGGGCGGCGAGCGCCCCAGCAATCGACGTACCCGAACCCGGACGAAGTCCGGGCTACGGGGCTACGCGTTACGGAGCTTTCTTCGCCGGCTTGCCCTCGTACTTCTCCATCGCCTCGAGCAGCGCGGGCTTGTTTC
>CAZXXM010000050.1:0-9744 GCA_964644715.1 uncultured Salinisphaerales bacterium | reverse complement strand
TTCGCCGGCTTGCCCTCGTACTTCTCCATCGCCTCGAGCAGCGCGGGCTTGTTTCGCTCGACGCGGGCCACGCAGAGCTGCTCGGTGTCGGCCGAAAGTTGCAGGTAGGCCTCGGCGCCCTTGGTCTTCATCAGGCCTTCTTCCCGGGCGGCGACCTTCTCGGAAGCCGCCTTGAACTCGGGCTTGAGTTCGCGCCCGGCGACCGCGGTGGCAATGCGCAGATAGGCCTGCACGCTGCCTTCCACCTTGCGAAGGTCCGCCTCGTCCTTGTACCCGGAGCGGCGCAGCAGGAAGGCGTAGTTGGCGCGAGAGGCGGCGCAGTCCAGGTACGGCGCGTAGGCCGGCTCGGGCGCTGCCGAGGCCAGCGGAGCCGCGGCGGTCGCAGCGAGAAAAACGGCGGCGGCGAGCGGTGTGCGAAAGCGTCGGGTCATCGGGGTCGTCGAAGAAGCCATCGGGAGGAGTCGCGCACGATAACGGCAGTCGCCGTCGCGCGCGGTGGAATCGGCATTGGCTAGCGCTCGTCGCCGCGTTGCGTCGCCTTCGAAGGACGGCGCGATGCGGACGACGTCGAGGGCGTCGGGGTCGGCGAACGCGGTGCGACCTGCCGAACCGTCGGCGGCCGGGGCACGTAGCTGCTGCTGCCGCGCGGCGGATCGATCATCGGCGTCTCGTCGGGACGTCGAGGCACGCGCGGCCGGTCGTCGTCGTGCCGGCCGTGGTGCCGGCGGCCGCGCTCGTACGGGTAGACCGGGTAGGCCGTCACTCCGTCGTCGTAGGGATACGGCGCGGGGCCAGGACCTGGCTGCGTCAGGATCACCTGCGTGTCCGCGCCCGGCGGTGTCGTGACCTCGATGTGCTGGCGCCGTGTTTCCTCGCGCGTGACCAGCGCACCGAGCGTCTCGCGCCGCGAGGTTTCCGAATCGATGGTCGTGACGTTGCCCGCCTGCGGGTCGTACGGCGTGCGGCGCTGGTCCTCGTCGCAGGGCAAATCCTGGTAATGCTTGCGGCCGGTCGCGTCGGTGCACTTGTACACGTCCGCCTGCGCCGCGCCGGCGGCGATCAACGACACGAGGACGATCAGCGCACGCGTCACGGCTCAAGCCTCCGGAACCGGCCCGGGATCGGGTATCGCAGTGTGGCAGACCTGCCGGGCATCGCGACGCGGGCGCCGACGGCGCTCAACCCTTGACGCACATCACCTGCTTGAGCGTGTGCACCACTTCCACCAGGTCGGACTGGTTGCTCATCACGGTCTCGATGTCCTTGTACGCGCCCGGAATCTCGTCGAGGATCCCGCCGTCCTTGCGACACTCGACGCCCACGGTCTGCCGTTTCAGGTCGTCCACCGTGAAGTGCTTCTGCGCCTCGTTGCGCGACATCCGGCGCCCGGCGCCGTGCGCACAGGAACACAGCGACTCCGCATCGCCCTTGCCGCGCACGATGAAGCTGCGCGCCCCCATGCTGCCGGGGATGATGCCCAGATCGCCCGCGCCGGCGCGGATCGCCCCCTTGCGCGTCACCCAGACGTCGGTGCCGTAGTGGTGCTCGCGCGCCACGTAGTTGTGATGGCAGTTGATCGCCTCGCGCGTCAACGTGAACGGCGGCAGATCCGCGTGCAGGACCCGAAGCACCAGCTCCATCATCAGCCGGCGGTTCTCCATCGCGTAGTCCTGCGCCCAGCCGACCGCCTCCACGTAGTCGTCGAACAGCGCGCTGCCTTCCGTGAAATACGCGAGGTCGCGATCCGGCAGCCGGATGCCGCGCCGTTCCATCTCGCGGCGCGCGGCCTCGATGAAGAACTGGCCGATGCGGTTGCCGATGCCACGCGAACCCGAGTGCAGCATCACCCACACGTCCTGGTTCTCGTCCAGGCACAGCTCGATGAAGTGGTTGCCGCCGCCGAGCGTGCCCAGCTGCGACTCCCAGTTGGCCTGCAGCTTCGGATACTTCGACTGGATGGCCGACAGGCCCGGCGCGACGCGTGCGAGGGCGTGCCGCTGCCGGTGCGTGTCCTTGTGCCCGGCCGATCCCACCGGCACGGCGTGCTCGATGCGCGCGCGCAGCCTGCCCAGCGAATCCGGCAGATCGCGCGCCTTGAGCGACAGCCGCACGGCGTTCATGCCGCACCCGATGTCCACGCCGACCGCCGCCGGCACGATGGCGCCGCGGGTGGGAATGACCGAGCCGACCGTCGCACCGATGCCCAGGTGCACGTCGGGCATCGCCGCCACGTGCGGGTGAACGAAGGGAAGCTGCGCGACGTTGGCGAGCTGGGCCTGTGCGCTCTCGGCGATGTCTTCGGTATAGATCTTCACGGGCACGCGGCCCTGGGACAGCACTTTGCGAATCGGCATCACATGTCTCTTCTGTTTGATTATCCGCGCGTCCGCTGACCTCCAGGGATACGCACGATCGGGGCCCGCATCGCCGACGCGTCGCAATGCCGGCGGCTTCCCGCCAGCCCGCGCAGGCAGCGAAGAACGATTCCGGCATCAGATGTTCCGGGCGTTCCAGGCACGCGAAATGCGGACAGCAACCGACATCCCGCCCATCGACCCTACCCATCCAAACGGAGCGCCAGATGAACATCCTCATGGTCACCACCAGCGCCTCCCGCCTGCCGTCCGGTCATCCGACCGGCCTCTGGCTCGAGGAATTCGCCGTGCCGTACGAACACTTCCTGCAGGAAGGCGCGACGGTCACCGTCGCCTCCCCGCGTGGCGGCGCGATTCCACTCGATCCGAAGACCGAGCCGAGCGAGCGCCAGCGCATCAAGTGGTACGACGCGCTGGAAGCGCTGAACGACACGATCCCGCTCGACGCGATCGACGACGAAGATTTCGACGGCGTGTTCATCCCCGGCGGCCACGGGCCCATCGTCGACCTGGTCGATCATGCCGGCCTGCTGCGTCTGCTCGCGAACGTCCACGGCGACGGCAAGCTGATCGGCGCGGTCTGCCACGGCCCCGCCGCGCTGCTGAACGTCCGCGGCCCCGACGGCCACTACCTGATCCGCGACACGCGGATGACCGGCTTCAGCAACCTGGAGGAACGCCTCGCCGGCATGCACGGCAAGGTGCCGTTCCTGCTCGAAGACGAGATCAAGCGCCGCGGCGCGAAATTCGATGCTGCGCTGATCCCGATGACCTCGCACGTCATTCGCGATGGCGGCCTGATCACCGGGCAGAACCCGGCGTCGAGTCATCGCGTGGCCGAGGTCTTCCTCGACGACCTGCGCAGCAACCTCGAGCTGTTCGCGCAACTCGGTCTCAGCTTCGAGGCTCCCCGGCCAGCCGCGCGGATGCCGGCCGCGTCGATGCGCAACTGAGGCAACGCGGCCGGAGCCTTCAGGCGACGGCCGCTTCGCGCAGGTAGGCCTCGCGCAGGGGCACCGCGTTGGGCAGCGGCATGCCGTCGGGCTCGGTGCGCAGGCGCCCGTCGCGATCGCACTGCCAGTAGCGCTCCGCGCTGGGCTCGGCGAGCGTCAGCCGGCCGTCGAGCTTGTACGCGCCGGTGTCCAGAAACATCACGTTGGCGGACCGCGCCGGCCGCCGCGAGGGGATGATCGTGTGCCCGACCATCACGAGGTCGATGCCGCCCACCGGCGTGACGGCGCGGATGGCGCGCGCACGCTCGGCATCGTCGAGGTCTTCGGCCTCCGGGTTCTGCGCCATCAGCATCAGCGCGTTCACGCGCCGGCGTCCCCACAGCAGGCTCGATTCCAGGTTGGAATCACGATCGTCGACCTGGTCCGACGGACCCGGCTGCACGCGGCGCACCGCGTCCCAGTCCATGCCCGGTGGCACTTCCGCGTGGACCAGGCCGAGGTGGCGCCCGTCACCGAGATCGAGTTCGATGACCAGCGGCATCTGCTCGACCATCGCCGCGAGTTCCGCGAGACGCCGATCCGGAAGATCGTCGGCCCAGTCGCCGCCGTTGCGCTCCCAGACGCGGCGGTAGGCCGGGTTGGAGCGCGAGGCCAGCAGCAGCTCCTCGTGGTTGCCGCGAATGCAGAACAGCGAGGCTTCCTCGTGAAAGAGTTCCAGCAGCCGCTCGCTGTCCGGGCCGCGGTCGATCAGATCGCCGAGGCAGAACAGCCGGTCGAATTGCCGATCGAAGCCCACCGCACGCAGCAGGCGCTGCAGCATCCCGAGCTGTCCGTGGACGTCGCCGACGACGAAATCGCGACCCGTCGGATTCGGGCCGAAACGGGCGAAGGCCGGGGCGGCAGGAGCCGCCATCAGGCCGGGCGCAGGAGCGGACATGTGCCAAGCCTAATGAAACTCGGGCCCGGGCGGGAATGCGGTTTGCTACCCATCGCCCCGTAGCCCGGACGAAGTCCGGGTTTGTCCTCGCAGAACGCAGCGCAACCCCGGACTTCGTCCGGGCTACTCGTCAGCCTACCTTGCGTTCGCGGCCGGCCCAGAAGGGCTCGCGCAATTTGTTCTTCAGGATCTTGCCGGCGCCGGACATCGGCAACGCGTCGACGATCTGCAGCGAGCGCGGGACCTTGTAGTTGGCGATGCGCTCCTTGCAGTGGGCCTGCAACTCCTCGATCGCGACCGACGCGCCGGGCCGCACGACGATGCAGACGTGGACGAGCTCGCCCCAGCGGTCGTCGGGAATGGCGATGACGGCGCACTGGAGCACGGCCGGATGCTGCGCCACCGCGTTCTCGACCTCGACCGAGTACACGTTCTCGCCACCGGTGACGATCATGTCCTTGAGACGGTCGGCGATGAAGATGAAGCCGTCGGCGTCCATGTAGGCGCCGTCGCCGGTGTGATACCAGCCGTTGCGCATCGCCTTCTCGGTCTCGGCCGGCTTGTTCCAGTAGCCGAGCATCATCCCGGGTCCGCGCGCCGCGATCTCGCCGACGGTGCCGCGCGGCACCTCGACGCCGTCGTCGTCGATGATCTTGGCGTCGCAGATCGAGCAGGGCTTGCCGCCGGAGCGCACCTTCCCCGCCGCGCGGCCCGGACCGGCGTGATAGTCCGCCGTCAGGATCGTGACCACCGGTCCCATCTCGGTCATGCCGTAGGCCTGGAACATCTTGACCTTGGGCATCAGCGCCAGGGTGCGGTCGATCACCGCCTCGGAGATCGGCGAGCCGCCGTACATCAGCATTTCGAGGCCGGACAGGTCGTGTTCGCGCGCGGCCGGCGAGTCCACCAGCATCTGGATCATCGTGGGGACCAGCAGCGCGGCGGTGATCTTCTCGCGCGCGATGATCGCGGCGGTCTCGTCCGGCTTGAAGCCGGGAAGCATCACGTGCGTGGCACCGGCCATCGCCAGCGAACCCAGGAACATGCCGTCGGCCAGGTGGAACATCGGCGCGCAGTGCAGACCGACCAGGTGCGACATCTCGCCGACGGCGCCGCCCAGCGCCAGCGCGTTCGCATACAGCGAGCGGTGCGGCAGCATCACGCCCTTGGGAAAGCCGGTGGTGCCGCCGGTGTAGTAGATGCCGGCGAGGTCCTCGCCGGCACGAAGCTGCTCCTCGGCCGGCGACGCGCGCGCCACGAGATCGTCGTAACGCGGCAGGCCATCGGGCGTGGCCTCGTCGCCGCAATGGATCACCGTGGTCAGGCAGCTGGCCTGCGCGCGCAGCTCGGGCAGCTTGCCGACGAACGCATCGTCGATCAGCAGCACGCGCGTGTCGCAGTCCTGCAGCGAGTACGCGATCTCGCTGACGCTCCAGCGCGTGTTGCAGGGGTTGACCACCGCCCCGGCCCACCAGGTCGCGTACAGGTACTCGAAGTAGCGGTCCGAGTTCAGCGACAGGATGCCGACGCGATCGCCGGCCTTCACGCCCAGACTGCGCAGGGCGCCGGCCAGCCGCGCAATGCGATCGTGCGCCGTGGCGTAGTCGTGGCGGCGCGTGCCGTAGACGGTGGCCAGCTTGTGCGGATGCACGCGGTTCGCGCGATGCAGCGTCTGCGTCAGGTACATGCCGGGAGTCTCCTCATCTATTTATTCACGGCCCGATTCTTCGCCGGGACGCCGCGCGCCACTGTAGCCCGGACTACGTCCGGGGATCTCTTCCAGAATGCCCGATCCTCGCCGACATCCGCGGCAGGAAGGCACGAGCGCGCTTTCCGGGCGCGCCTCTCCGGACTTCGTCCGGGCTACGCGGGTCGCGTCAGATGCGGAAGCCGCCGCCGCAGAGCAGCAGTTCGCCGGACACGTAGTCCGATTCGGGATAGCAGAACATCGCCACCGCGCCCGCCGCCTCTTCGGGCGTGCCGCCGCGACCGAGCGGGATCTGCGCTTCCATAGCCTTCAGCAGGTCCGGGTTCACGCCGGTCTTGATCTTGTGGCCTTCGATCTCGATGGACGACGAGCCGTCGGCAGGCGCGTTGGTCAGCCGCGTGTTGATCAGCCCGAAAGCCACGCAGTTGACGTTGACCTTGTAGCGGCCCCATTCCTTCGACAGCGCGCGCGTCACGCCGATGATGCCGGCCTTGGCCGCGGAGTAGTTCACCTGTCCCGCGTTGCCGCCGGTACCGGCGATCGACGAGATGTTGACGACCTTGCGATGCGTGACCTTGCCTTCCCCGGCTTCCTTCTTCGTGACGATGCGGAAGTACTCGCTGGCCGCGCGCAGGATGCGCATCGGCGCCGTCATGTGCACGTCGACCATCGCGTACCACTGCTCGTCGGTCATCTTCTGCAGCACGTTGTCCCAGGTGTAGCCGGCGTTGTTGACGATGATGTGCAGCCCGCCGAGCTGCTCGACCGCGGTCTTGACGAAGCGCTCCGCGAAGTCCGGCGCCGTCACGCTGCCGATGCAGGCCACCGCCTTGCCGCCGCCGGCGACGATGCGATCCACCGTCTCCTGCGCGGGACCTTCATCGAGGTCGTTGATGACCACGCTGGCGCCTTCGGCGACCAGCTTGAGGGCGACCGCCTGCCCGATACCGCGGCCCGAACCGGTCACGATCGCCACCTTGCCGGTGAGTTTGCCCATGGTGTTTCTCCTGAAATCCGTCTCGATTGGAATGGATGAATTCGCGTTGCGTCGGGCATGAACGAAAAAAGGCTAACGCAAAGGCGCAAAGGGAAAAGAAAAGGACGCGAAGAAAGTCCAACTCGAATCCTTTGCGTCCTTTCTTTCCCCTTTGCGCCTTTGCGTTAGCCTTTTTCTTGCCCGCTGAAATCTAATCCAGCGCCACCAGCGCCTCGCCCTGGATCTTCGATTCGCCGAACTGGTTGCGCATCTCCACCTGCACGCGCGCCCGCGTCTCGCCGTCCTGCTCGATCACTTCGAGCACCTTGCCGCTCAGCACCGGCGCGTTGCCGAGATGCGTGATGGCACCGAAGCGCACGTCGAACTTGCGCAGCTTCGACTGCGGCCGCCAGCCCGTGACCAGGCGGCCGACCCAGGCCATGCCGAGCATGCCGTGTGCGAACACGTCGGGCATGCCGGCACGGCGCGCGAAGTCGACGTCGATGTGGATCGGGTTGTGATCGCCCGAGGCGCCGGCGAACAGCGCGAGCTGCGCGCGGCTGATGGGCGGCAGCTTCAGTTCGGGCAGCGTATCGCCCACGTTCACGGAAGATTTCGTCGTCATGCGATGAGCCCCTAGTTGCGTACGACGATGATGCTGCGCAGCTCGGCCACCAGTTCTCGCGCGGCGTTGCGCGCCTCGCTGGTCTTGACCACGAACTCCAGCGCGCCGTTCTTCTTGTCGAAGATGTCGGCGATGCGCGATTGCACGGTGATCGTCTCGCCGGCGCAGGCCGGGCGGTGGTACGTGAAGCCCTGCTCGCCGTGCAGGATCTTCGCGATCGGCACCTTCAGATCGGCCAGCAGCCGATCGAGCGTGCCGCCGTCCAGCTCGGCCCCGAACAGGAACGTCGGCGGTGCCGGCAGGTCCGCGTAGCCGGCCTTCTTCGCGGACTCGACATCGGTGTAGACCGGATCGGTTTCGCCGATGGCCTTGGCGAAAAAGCGCAGGCGGCCGCGCTCCAGCGTGATTTCCACGGCGGGAAGTTCCCGCCCGATCCAGCTGCGATCGATCATGTTCTGGCGCTCCTCTCGTAGCCCGGGTGAAACCCGGGGTTTTCATTTTCGAATCGTGAAAGCCCCGGACTTCGTCCGGGCTACTCAGACCTTTTCGTACAGCGTCACCACGCAGGCGCCGCCCAGTCCCAGGTTGTGCTGCAGCGCCAGCCGCGCGCCCTCGACCTGTCGCGGCCCGGCTTGGCCGCGCAGCTGCTGGACCAGCTCAGTGCACTGCGCCAGGCCCGTGGCGCCCAGCGGATGACCCTTCGAGAGCAGACCGCCGGAAGGATTCACGACGTAGCGGCCGCCGTAGGTGTTGTCGCCATCCTCGACGAACTTCTCGGCGCCGCCCTCGGGACACAGGCCCAGCGATTCGTAGCTGATCAGCTCGTTCTGCGCGAAGCAGTCGTGCAGCTCGACCACCTGGATGTCCTTGGGACCGACACCCGCCGCCTCGTAGACCTTCTTCGCGGCGTTCTTCGCCATCGTGAAGCCGACGACCTCGCGCATGTCGCGCGCCTCGAACGTCGCGGTCGTGTCCGTGGTCATCGCCTGCGCCTTGATGCGCACGCCGGCGGAGATGCCGTGACGCTTGGCGAAGGCTTCCGTGCAGAGGATCGCCGCACCGGCACCGCAGGTCGGCGGGCAGGCCATCAGGCGCGTCATCACGCCGGGCCACACGGCCGGCGAATTCATGACGTCCTCGGCGGTCACGACGTCGCGGAACAGCGCGACCGGATTCTTCGACGCGTGGCGGCTGGCCTTCGCGCGGATCTTGGCGAAGGTCTCCAGGCGCGTGCCGTACTGCTGCATGTGCGCCTGGCCGGCGCCGCCGAAGTAGCGCAGCGCCAGCGGCACCTCGCTGTGGCCGACCAGCGCCTGCGTGGCCTCGTCGAAGCGATCGAAGGGACTCGGGCGGTCGTTGAACTGGCTGCCGATGGCGCCGCGGTTCATCTGCTCGAAGCCCAGCGCGAGCACGCACTCGGCCTGGCCGCTGGCGATCGCCGCGTTGGCCAGATACAGCGCCGTCGAACCGGTCGAACAGTTGTTGTTGACGTTGACGACCGGGATGCCGGTCATGCCCACCTCGTACAGCGCACGCTGGCCGGCGGTGGAATCGCCGTAGACGTAGCCGACGAAAGCCTGTTCGACGCGCGCGTAGTCGACACCGGCGTCGGCGAGCGCCGCGTGCACCGCCTGCGCGGCCATCTTCGGATAGGGTTCGCTGGCGCCGGGCTTGCTGAATGGCACCAGGCCGACGCCGGCAACGATCACTTTCTCAGCCATCTCGATTCCACCTTCTTTCAGGGTTTGGGCAGACTGGCCCGCGGTCCGGGGATGATCCGCTCCGCAGCCGTCGCCGGACCATGACGGCAGACCTCATTCGACTTGCAGAATCCATCATCCCGAAACCCGTGTCCGTCGCCGCTGACGCTCCCTTCCTCATCCCCGCCGTCTTCGTGCTCGAAGCGCTGGAGGGCGTGCGCCACCAGGGGCTGGCCGTCGGTCCGCTGCTGGAAGCGGCCGGGATCGACCCGGACCTGCCGCTGGATCTCGACCACCACGTCAGCGCGACGCAGTACGCGCGGCTGCTGCGCCGCGCGATGGCGGCGCTCAACGACGAGACGATGGGCCTGTTCACGCGCAAGCTGCGCAAGGGCAGCTACGCGCTGATGGCTTCCACCGCGCTGAACGGGGCGGACTCGCTGGTCGGCGCGCTCGATCAGTTCCTGCGC
>CAZXXM010000049.1:8505-13005 GCA_964644715.1 uncultured Salinisphaerales bacterium | reverse complement strand
CTGCGACTGGTTTATGCCGTGGTGAAGACCATCACCGATCTCGAGCGGATCGGCGACGAGGCGCACAAGGTGGCCCAGATGGCGCGCGACCTGTCGCGCCAGGAACGCCTGAACCACCACATGATGGAGACGCAGCACCTGTCGCGGCAGGTCTCGCAGATGGTGCGCTCGGCGCTCGACGCCTTCGCCCGCATGGACGCCGAGGCGGCGCTCTCGACGGTGCGCGAAGACGTCAAGATCGACCGCGAGTACGAGGCCCTGATGCGCCAGTGCATCACCTACATGATGGAAGAGCCACGCTCGATCCGGCGCGTCATGGACCTGATCTGGTGCGTGCGCTCGCTCGAGCGGATTGGCGATCACGCCAAGAACATCGCCGAATACGTCATCTACTTCGTCAAGGGCAAGGACGTACGCCATACCTCCCTGGAGGACATGGAGCGCGAAGTTCTGGGCAGCCCGTAAGGCGCGGTGGGGCCGGTGACCGCGCCGGCCCCACGGTCAGGTTTTGGCAAGCCGTTGCCGGTATCATCGCGCGCTTAAATGGCGCGTTCGTCTTCCCCCCTCCTTCGGCGAATCCTCTGGTTCTCGCTTGCGGCCCTGGTCATCGGGATCAGCGTCGGCGGGTTGCTGCTGTCCGGCTACCTGATCAAGCTCGACCAGGAAATCCGTACGCGTTTCGCCGGAAGCCGCTGGGCGCTGCCCGCGCAGGTCTACGCCGCCGCCCAGGACCTCTACCCCGGCCGCAAGCTCGACGCAGCTGAACTGCGACACGAACTCGAGCGCCTCGGCTACCGGCCGTCCGAGATCCTGAGTGGCCCCGGCACCTTCGTCGCCGGCAAGGATCGGGTCGACATCGAAGTACGCGCGTTCCGCTTCTGGGACGGCCCGCAGCCGCAGTACAAGATCGCCGTGAAGATGGACGAGGCCGGTATCGCCGAGATCCAGGATCTCGAGGCCGACGCCCCGCGAGACATCGTCCGGCTGGACCCGATGCTGATCGGCAGCATCTACCCGCAATCGCAGGGCGAGGATCGCGTGCTGGTCCGGCTCGACGAAGTGCCGGAGCTGCTGCGCAAAGGCCTGGTCGCTGTGGAGGATCGCGGCTTCTACGAGCACTTCGGGATCAGTATCCGCGGCATCCTGCGGGCGGCGCTGGCCAACCTGAAGGCCGGCCATGCCGTGCAAGGCGCGTCGACGATCACCCAGCAGCTGGTGAAGAACTTCTTTCTGACGCCCAAGCGTGATCTGCGGCGCAAGGCCAAGGAAGCGCTGATGGCGCTGCTGCTCGAGGCGCACTACAGCAAGGACGAGATCCTCGAGGCCTATTTCAACGAGATCCACCTGGGCCAGGACGGCGATCGCGCCGTGCACGGTTTCGGCCTGGGCAGCCGGTTCTATTTCAACAAGCCGATCAGCGAACTGCGTCCCCACGAGATCGCGCTGCTGGTCGGTGTCGTGAAAGGCTCGTCGGCCTATAACCCCCGCCGGAATCCCGAACGTGCCAAGGCGCGCAGGGATCTGGTGCTCAAGGTATTTCTCGAGGAAGGCCTGATCGCCGAAGAGGAATACAAGGCGGCGGTCACCGAGCCGCTGGGTATCGCGGGCGGCAAGGGCGGCAGCGTCGAGCGCTATCCGGCGTTCGTCGATCTCGTCCGGCGCCAGCTGAAGGGCCAATACCAGGACGTGGACCTGACCAACGAGGGCCTGCGCATCTTCACCACGCTGGATCCCCGGACCCAGGAGGTCCTCGAGAGCGACCTGGCGGATGGCATCTCCAAGCTCGAGAAGGACCGCAAGCTCAAGGAAGGGACGCTGCAGACGGCGGGTGTCGTCACCAGCGTCGACGGGGGCGAGGTTCTCGCGATCGTCGGGGGTCGGGAATTCCGATACGCAGGGTTCAACCGGGCACTCGATTCGCGCCGGTCGATCGGGTCGCTGGCCAAGCCCTTCGTGTTCCTGACGGCGCTGCACCAGCAGCCCGACCGGTTCAATCTGCACACGATCATCGACGACGAGCCCATCTCGATGAAGCTGCCCAACAAGCAGGTCTGGGCGCCGCAGAACTACGATAAGAAGCTGCACGGTCCGCAGCCCCTCTACATGGCGCTGGCGCAGTCCTACAACCTGCCGACGGTGCGGGCCGGCCTGGAGGTTGGGGCGGCCAAGGTGCTCGAAACGATGAAGGCCACGGGTTACTACGGCGATGCCCAGCCCAACCCCAGTGTCTTTCTGGGTGCCGTCGACATCGCGCCGCTCGACGTGGCGCAGATGTACGGCACGCTGGCCGCGGGCGGCTACCAGAGCAAGCTGTCGGCCATCCGCAGCGTCACCACCAAGGAAGGCGAGGCGCTCAATCGCTATCCGATCAAGGTGAAGCAGACCCTCCCGGAGGGCCCGACCTATCTGATCAACTGGGCGATGACCAAGGTGATCTCGCTCGGCACCGGCCGCGCCGCCTTGTCCGCCGTACCACCGGGTACGTCGCTGGCCGGCAAGACCGGCACCACCGACGACATGCGCGACTCCTGGTTCGCCGGTTTCGGGGCAGATCGCGTCGCCGTGGTCTGGATGGGCCGCGACGACTACAAGCCGATGGGCTTCACCGGTTCGTCGGGCGCGCTGGTGCTGTGGACCCGCGTGATGAAGGATCTGCAGGTGCGGGGTCTGGATATGGTCCCGCCGCCGGACGTGGACGAGCAGCTCACCGATACCTACACCGGGCTGAAGGCGGACGAGGGCTGCCAGAGCACGGTCTTGCTACCCTATCTGCGAGGCCATGCGCCGGCGGAGTTCGCGCCTTGCGCGAAGGCCGCCGTGAATACGCCGCTCGACTGGTTGCGGGAGATTTTCGAATGACCTTGCGCCTCGGCGCCCTCGTGCTTGCTGCCGTGTTGCTCAACGCCTGCGCGTCCTCGACTGGGACCCGCGAGGGCGGCAACTGGCCGGTTCCGCAGCCTCCGGTTTCGACCGTGCCACCGACGACGCAGCCACCGGTGCAGCCGATCCCGGGAACGCCCGGTGCGATCGGTCCGACCGTCATCGAACCCGAAAAACCGGCGCCGCCGACCTTCCCGCGCTCCGCCGAGAACATCAGCGGGCAAGCCGTCGTCTCGCTGATGCGGCAGGCGGCCGACGCACGTTCGCAAGGCAGGCTCGACCTTGCCGCCTCGCAGCTTGAACGCGCACAGCGTATCGAGCCGCGCAATTACTTCGTGTGGTCGGCGCTGGCCAAGATCTATCTCGACCAGCAGCAGTACGACCAGGCCATTTCGGTGGCAGGAAAGTCCACGAGCCTGGCGCGCGGCAATCTCTACGTCGAGGTCGAGAACTGGAAGACGATCGCGCGCGCGCTGCAGGGCAAGGGCGATTCGCTGGGCGCCGTGCAGGCCGAAGCGCGCGTGGACGAGATCGAGCGCTCCCTGGGTGGAGGCTGATCTTCCGTTTCTTCTCGGGCCCGATGGCCCGCTTGCGAAGGCCATCCCCGGATTCACGCCTCGCCTCGTGCAGGCACGCATGGCCGTGGAGGTTTCCCAGGCTTTCGAACAGACCGACCTGCGGCTGATCGAGGCCGGCACCGGGACCGGCAAGACCTTCGCTTACCTCGTTCCCGCGCTGGTCGCGGGGCGCCGGGTGATCGTCTCGACCGGTACGAAGAATCTGCAGGACCAATTGTTCGAACGCGATCTGCCGCGCCTGCTGGATGCGCTGCGCGTGCCGGCGCGCACGGCGATGCTCAAGGGACGCAGCAACTACCTCTGCGTCTATCGACTGAATCGGGCTGCCCAGGATTCGGCCCAGGCCTCGCGGCGCCTCGTCGACGAGCGGCTGGTGCAGGTCGAGCGTTGGTCGCGTGCCACGGAGCGCGGCGAGGTTTCGGAACTGGGCCGGCTGATCGAGGACGACCGTCTGCGCCACCAGATCACGTCGACCGCCGACAATTGTCTCGGCGCCAAGTGCGCGGACTTCAGCAACTGTTTCGTCGTGAAGAGCCGTCGCGCGGCGATGGGTGCCGACCTGGTGGTCGTCAATCACCACGTTCTGCTCAGCGACGTCCTGTTGAAGGAGGAAGGCTTCGGAGAAATTCTTCCCGGCGCCGATGCGGTGATCGTCGACGAGGCGCACCAGCTTCCGGATCTGGCCGGGCAGTTTTTCGGGTCGCGCATCTCCAGCCGGCAGTTGCGCGATCTGGCAGACGACTGCCTCAAGGCGGCGGCGGAGCAGGGCGACGTCCCCGATCTGCATCTGGCGGCGACGGCAATGGCTCCGCCGGTGATCCAGCTCGAGGCGCTGCTGGCACCGCTCAATTCCCGCATCTCGACCGACGAGTTCCTCGTCACACGGAATGCGGCACCCACCGTCGATGCCGTCGCCGAAGCGCTCGACGGGTTGTGCGCCGAGCTCGAGCCCTGCCGCGAACGCAGCACGACGCTCGAAGCCTTGTCGGATCGGGCGATGCAGGTTCGCGCACGATTGTCGATCTGCACGGCGAAGCAGGAC
>CAZXXM010000049.1:5158-8405 GCA_964644715.1 uncultured Salinisphaerales bacterium | reverse complement strand
GATCGCGTGGCCGAACTTTCGCTGCGGCTGATCGAGGCCAGCGGCGGCGGAGCCTTCGTCCTGTCTACGAGCCATCGTGCGCTTCGACAGATCGCCGACCGGTTGCGCGCGCAGCTGCGCGTGCCGCTGTTCGTGCAGGGCGAGGACGATCGCGCGCGGTTGGTCGAACGGTTCGCGGCCAGTGGCGACGGTGTGCTCGTCGGCACCCAGAGTTTCTGGGAAGGCGTCGACGTGAAAGGGCGGGCGCTGAGAATGGTCATCATCGACAAGCTGCCGTTCTCTTCACCTGGCGATCCGGTATACGACGCACGGCTGGAGGCCTTGCGCCGTCGCGGCGGGAATCCGTTCGTCGACGTGCAGCTTCCGGAAGCGATCGTCAGCCTGCGACAGGGCGCCGGGCGCCTGATCAGGGACGAGACCGATCGCGGCCTCCTGGTGTTGTGCGATCCACGCCTGCGGACGAAGAACTATGGCCGCCGGATGCTGGCCGCGCTCCCCTTCATGCCGCAGGTGGATCGCGAAGGCGCGCTAGAGTGGCTGCGCACCCTGTAACGACCTTCACTCTCTTTCCGACACACGATGCGCCTGCTCGCACTCGATACCGCCACCGAAGCCTGCTCCGCCGCGATCCTGATCGACGGCAGGACGCTTGCGCGCTTCGAAGTCGCCGGCCGTTCGCACACGCAGCAGATGCTGCCGATGGTGCATGGGCTGATGGCGGAGGCCGGACTTTCGTTCCCGCAACTCGATGGATTCGTCTGTGGCATCGGTCCCGGCAGCTTCGCCGGCGTACGGATCGGCGTGGGTTTCGTGAAGGGACTGGCGCTGTCGCTCGATCGGCCGGTGGTCGGCATCAGCTCGCTGACGATGCTGGCGCAGGCAGCGGTCGACGCGGGCGCGCGCAAGGTGATCGCGAGCATCGATGCCCGAATGAACGAGATCTACGTCGGGACGTTCGAAGCCGGCGCGGATGGTCTGTGCCGTCCCTTGTCGGCTTCGCACGTGATGCCGCCCGACCTGTTCCGCGAAGCCGCAGCCGGACCCTGGCATGCCGTCGGCACCGGATGGAGCACCTACGAAGCGGTGATGCGGCGCGGTGTGGCAGGCGATTTGCTGCACATCGACGGCGCGGCGCTTCCTCGGGCGCAGACGGCGCTGAAACTGGCCTTGCCCCAGTTCGCCGCGGGAACGGCGCTCTCGGCGGACGATCTGGCTCCGCTGTACCTGCGTGACAAGGTTGCCCTCACGCTCGAAGAGCAGGTCCAGCTGCGCGCCTCACGGAACTGAACATGGACCAGAGCAAACCCATTTCCTACGCCGAATTCGGCCACAACTTCGTCCGTTACGTGGTCACGGCGGAGCGCTTGCGCGGCGAGATCGAGACCGTGCTCAAGGCGATGATCGAAGGCTCCGTCAGCAAGTTCCCTGCGGACCTGCTCGTGGCGTCGTACGTGTTCCAGCTGCAGGACGTGGACGTGTTGCCCATCACGAACAAGCTGCCGGACGTGAGCTTCGTGATGCTGCTGGTTGGCGATCTCAAACTCGAGGTCAAGCTGATCAACCTGCGGCTGAAGTTCACGCTCAAGGTGGAGATCCGGCTCAACATCGACGTACGGACCTATGCGCCGCTCAACCTCAAGCTGATCCTGCACCCGATCAAGGATTCCCAGATCCGCACCGAGGTGGACGGCCACGGACTGCCGTCGGAAGTGCTCGAGCACCTGCGCATCGTCGGCCCCATCGTGCGCGAGGAAATCGTTCGCGAGGTCAACGCGCGAATCGCCAGCCCTGAGCTGGTGGCTGCCACGAACATCGACGTGCTGCAGCTGGCAGCGTCGGCACAACTGCCCGGTGCCGTCGTGACGACTCCCGAGCCGCTCGCCGAAGTCAGCGGTGACGTGAAGCGCGACGAAGACGCAGCAACTTGATCGCCTGTTCGACGAGCAAATCGCGGATAATGGTCGCTGGTCCGCGCCGGACCTCCGCGACGGTAAACCGTGAACCCCGCCAGGCCCGGAAGGGAGCAACGGCAGCGGTCTCGCCGGGTGCCGGAGCAAGCTGGCGCGGACCTTCTTCGTCGAATGGCTTTTTGATCTGAATAATCAATGGCCTGAAGGACTTTTCCACAGCAAACCCACGGAAATGTCCCCAGCGGTTGGCCTCGCGGCCCGGGGTCCGGCCCGGATTTCCTGGCCTGCCCAAATTCCTGATTAAGCATCGCTTTGCCGGGGGCCTCGGCGGTCGTTCTTGGAACTGGGGAAGTCTGGCCCCACTCTTAGGCCGTCACCCCTTTCGGTGGCAAACCCCCGCAGCACACCATGATGGAAGCCTTTGAGCAGCGCGTCGTCCTTCGATGGATCGCCAATCTCGGTGGCCGACTGGAACGTTTCCGCTGGGCGCAGGACGGCCTTCTGCGATTCCTCGGCGATGAAGCCGAACATCTCGAACTCGACCTGGAAGACGACAGCCGCAAGATCGACGCGGAGGGCTGGACCGCGATCGTCGCGGAGCGTCTCGCGATGCTCGAGTCCGCGGAGCCCAGCACGCTGGAACGAAACCTCGGCGCGGTCGCCCGGCTGCTGAACCTGAGCGACAGCGAAGCAACCGTGATGTCGGCGCTGATTCGCGAGCGCGTCGTTCCCCAGGTGGAGGACCTGTTCGAGACCCTCGAGCTGGATGAGTTGCGTGTCGGCGACAGCGGTGTCGTGACCTTGCTCTCCGCGATGCTCGGCATCACGCGCGCTGAAGTGGTCGAAGCGCTGTCCTCGCGGGGCCGCTTGATGACGAGCGGCCTGTTCACGACCGACTATCGTTCGGACTGCCAGCCGCTGGCCATGCTGACCGGGTTCCTGCAGTCGCAGGCGCAACCGATCGAGGACGTACGAGCCGCGCTGCTTGGCGAGCCGCTGAAGCACAGTCTCGAATGGGAGGACTACGATCACCTTCCGGCGGATCGCGAGCTGTCGGCGAATCTGCTCGGTCGCGCCGTCAGTGAGCGCGCCAAAGGCATCCACATTCTTCTGTATGGCCCTCCGGGCACCGGCAAGACCGAGTTTTGCAAGACGCTGGCGACCAAGCTCGGCCTGAAGCTCTACGGCGTGGGGCAATCGGACGACCGCGGGCAGGAACCTTCTCGCGACCAGCGCATCGGTTCCTTCCGCCTTTCGCAGAAGCTGCTCGAGAACCAGTCCGATGCGCTGCTGCTGTTCGACGAAGCCGAGGATCTGCTGCGCGGCGAGAACGACGG
>CAZXXM010000049.1:0-5058 GCA_964644715.1 uncultured Salinisphaerales bacterium | reverse complement strand
GGTGCCGAGGCGCCCCCGCGTGCCAGCCACGCGGTCCGCTACGAGCCTGCACTGATCAACGCGGATCTCGATCTGGCCAACCTGCGCAACCGGCTCGCGGCGCTCGATACGCGCGCATTCTCGATGTGCCTGTACGGTCCTCCGGGAACAGGCAAGTCGGCGTACGTGCGCTGGCTGGCGCACGAACTGGGCATGGAAGTCATCCAGAAGCGCGCGTCGGACCTGCTGTCGAAGTGGGTCGGCGAGAACGAACGCAACATCGCGCAGGCGTTTGCCGATGCACGCGAATCTGGTGCGTTCCTGGTTTTCGATGAAGCCGATTCGTTGCTGGGCGATCGACGCCACGCCCACCAGGGTTGGGAGATCAGCCAGGTCAACGAGATGCTGACGTGGATGGAATCGCACGAGCTGCCGTTCGCCTGCATCACCAACCTGATGGGGCATCTCGACGAGGCCGCGCTGCGCCGCTTCTCGTTCAAGGTGCGGTTCGATTTCCTGAAGTCCGAGCAACGCGCGACGGCGTTTCGCCATTACTTCGGAGTGGATGCGCCGGTCGGCGTGCGCGAGATCGACATGCTCACGCCTGGCGACTACGCCGTGGTGCGCAACCGGGCGCGCCTGCTCGGCTGCGAGAACGATCCTTCGGAACTGATGCGCATGCTGCGGCAGGAAGTGACGGTCAAACCCAACAATCGGCGCGAGATCGGGTTCCGGGCCGCGGTGCACTGATTCGGCGCCGGCATCCGCCGGCGCTTTTCGTTGCGGATCGTCCGGCGGCCTGGAACCGGCGTGCGGCTGGCGACGGCGAGCCGCATCCGCGACAATCTTCGAATGTCGTTTCGACCTGTCTTTTTCCGCGTGAGCGCCGGCCCGCCAGGGCGGCGTCCGACGAAATCGACGGCTCCGGGACGCGCGCGTGCCGTCTCGATGTCCTGCCTCTCGCCTTTGTCTCCATGACCGCCGCATGAGCTATCTGGCCCTCGCAAGAAAATGGCGTCCCCGCGTCTTCGCCGACGTCATGGGCCAGGGCCACGTGGTCAAGGCGCTGACGCATGCGCTCGACGGCGACAAGCTGCATCCGGCGATCCTGCTCACCGGTACGCGCGGTGTCGGCAAGACCACGCTGGCACGCATCGTCGCCAAGGGATTGAACTGCGAGACCGGCGTTTCCGCGACACCCTGCGGCATCTGCTCGGCCTGCAAGGAAGTGGACTCCGGACGTTTCGTGGATCTGCTGGAAATCGACGCCGCAAGCAACACCGGCGTCGACAACGTGCGCGAACTGATCGACAACAGCCAGTACGCGCCGGCACGCGGCCGCTACAAGGTCTATCTGATCGACGAAGTTCACATGCTCTCCAAGAGCGCGTTCAACGCGCTGCTCAAGACCTTGGAAGAGCCTCCGCCGCACGTGAAATTCATCCTGGCGACGACGGATCCGCAGAAGCTGCCGATCACTGTCCTCAGCCGCTGCCTGCAGTTCAACCTCAAGCGCCTTCCGGTCGCGGTGATCCGCGAGCAGCTCGCGAAGGTGCTCGATCAGGAAGGTGTCGCATTCGAGACCGGTGCCGTCGGCGAGATCGCGAAGTCCGCCGATGGCTCGATGCGCGACGGCCTTTCGCTGGTCGACCAGGCCATCGCCTTCGCGGGTGGTGCGAAGCTCGAGCGGGGTCCGGTCGAGGACATGCTGGGGACTTCCGGTCGCCAGGTGCTGTACGCCTTGCTGGCGGCCATCGCGTCGGGCGATGGCCCCGCGCTGCTCGTCGGCATCCAGCAGCTGGAAGCGCGCGCGCCCGACTATTCGGCGTTACTGAACGATCTGGCCGGCTATCTGCAACGCATCGCGGTGCTGCAGGTCTTGCCGGATGCCGCTTCCGATGACGACGATGCAGAACTGGTCGCCTTGGTCGGGCAGTTCGCTGCCGAGGACGTGCAGCTCTGCTATCAGATCGCGGTCGGTGGTCGGCGGGACCTGCCCTGGGCACCGGATCCGCGTTGCGGGTTCGAGATGACCTTGCTGCGCATGCTGGCATTCCGGCCGGATGACGCAGGCGGGCCTCGGGCAGCGCCTCCATCGGCGGCGCCGCGCCGGACGCCGTCGGCACCCGAGACTTCCCGTGCCGAGCCGCGAGCGAACGTGGCGGCCGCGACGGCCTCCACGCCGGTGGCCCGGGATCCTGAGCCGACCGTGCCAACCGTCGTCCCGGCGCCGGTGATTCCGACCGCAGTCGCAGCCTCGGCGGTACCGCCGCAGACACTGCCCTGGGAGGAGCGAATCGGCACGCTCGGGCTCGACAGCGGCGGCCGTCAGCTCGCGCGCCAGTGCGCGTGGCTCGGCGAGAAGGATGGCGTGATCCGGCTCAGCCTCGCGGCGTCGGCCGCATTTCTGCTGCACGAAACGCATCGCGCTGCCATCGAGCGGGCGCTCGCGGCACAGTCGGGCGGCTCCGTGCGGCTCGTCATCGAAACGGCACTGGCCGAAGAAGCGGCCGCGCTGACACCCGCCCAGTTGGACCAGAAGCGCGCGCAGGAACGCCAGCGCGCCGCCGAAGCCGCCATCGCCGACGACCCGGTGGTGCGTGCATTCAAGGATCAGTTCGGCGCCGTGGTACGGCCCGGTTCGATCCAGCCCCATTGATTGATCGACAAGAACTTCAGGACTAAGGACAGCACATGAAAGGCGCACTCGGCCAGATCATGCAGCAGGCTCAGAAGGTGCAGGAGAACATCAAGCGCGCGCAGGAAGAGATTTCGCGCATCGAGATCACCGGCGAGTCGGGTGCCGGAATGGTCAAGGTCACGCTCGATGGACGGCACCAGGCGAGAAAGGTGGAGATCAAGCAGGAGGCGCTCGGCGAGGACAAGGAGTTCCTCGAAGATCTCGTCGCCGCGGCCATCAACGATGCGGCGCAGAAGCTGGACACCGTGACCAAGGAAAAGATGGCCGCCGTCACCGGCGGCATGGGTCTGCCGCCGGGGATGAATCTCGGATTCTGATGCGCTCATGGCGAGGCCTCGCAACCGCGAAGAAGCCACGCTGATGGATCGCGTTGCGTTGGCCTTCCTGTCGGGAGGCTCGGCCCTGTTGCTCGGCGGCCTGCTGTGGGCTGCCGTCTCGCTGCTCGCCGCTCAACTCGCGTTGAACTGGGCGCCGTCGCCAGGCTGGATTGCCGGCTTCGGAGCCGCCATGGCGCTGCTCGGGTTCGTGCTGCTCGAAAACTTCGTCGCTAACTGGGTCGGCGCTTTGGTGCGCGGCTTGCTCAGGTTGTTGCACTTCGTCGCTTCATGAGCGCCTGGACCTGTCTTGCGATCGCGATCGTGGCCGAGGTGATGGCGACGTCCGCGCTGACGGCCAGTGTGGGCTTCACGAAGCCGCTGCCGTCGGCGGGCGTCGTGATCGGCTACGGCGTCGCATTCTGGTTCCTGTCGCTGAGTCTCAAGAACATTCCGGTCGGCATCGCGTACGCGGTGTGGTCCGGCGTGGGGATCGTGCTGATCTCGATGATCGGCTGGATCGTGTTCAGGCAATCGCTCGACGTGGCCGCGCTGGCCGGCATGGCGCTGATCATCGCCGGCGTGCTGGTCATCCATCTTTTCTCGAACAGCGTCGCGCACTGAGCCGTGAGCCGTTCTTACTTTCCGATCTTCGTCGACCTCGAGGGCCAGCCAGTGCTGGTGGTCGGCGGTGGCGAAGTCGCGACGCGCAAGATCCGGCTGCTGCTGAAGTCCGGCGCGAACCCGCAGATCGTGGCGCTGGAACTCAACGAAGAGCTGATGGCGCTGGTCGCCGAATCGAAAGTGGTCCGAATCGGCAACGGCTTCGATCCCGCGCAACTCGCCGGCATGCGCCTCGCGATCGCCGCCACCGACGATCGCGCACTGAACCGCGCGGTCGCGGCGGCCGCGGAATCTGCGGGCGTACTGTGCAACGTCGTCGACGATCCGGAAGCGAGCCGCTACATCACGCCGTCGATCATCGAACGTGGTCCCATCACGGTGGCGGTCTCCACCGGCGGTGCGGCGCCGGTGCTCGCGCGGCGCCTGCGCGAACGCATCGAATCCCTGCTGCCGGCGGCCTACGGCAAGGTCGCCGAGTTCATGGAACGACATCGTGGACGCGTGAAGACGCTGCCCACGCAGCAGCGGCGCCTGCTGTGGGAAGCGTTTCTCGACGGTCCCGCACCGGAGCGCCTGCTAGCCGGCGACGAGGTCGCCGCCGTGTTCGAACTGGAAAGCCTGGCCAGCGGCAGCCCGGTTCGGGGCGAGGTGTATCTCGTTGGCGCAGGTCCGGGCGACCCCGACCTGTTGAGTTTCCGCGCGCTGCGGCTGATGCAGCAATGCGACGTCGTGCTCTACGACGCGCTGATCTCGCCGGCCATCCTCGATCTCGTGCGACGGGATGCCGAGCGCATCTACGTCGGCAAGCGGCGCGCGAAGCACACGCTGCCGCAAGAAGACATCAACGCCGAACTGGTGCGGCTCGCGCAGTCCGGCAAGCGTGTGTTGCGCCTGAAGGGAGGCGATCCTTTCGTATTCGGCCGCGGCGGCGAGGAAATCGAAGAACTGGCGGCGGCGGGCATTCCTTTCCAGATCGTGCCGGGCATCAGCGCCGCTAACGGTTGCGCGGCCTACGCCGGTATTCCGCTGACGCATCGTGATTACGCGCAGTCCTGCATCTTCGTGACCGGGCATCGGCGTAAGGATGGACATCTCGATCTGCACTGGGACGCGCTCGCGCGGCCCGGCCAGACCGTGGTCATCTACATGGGACGCACGGCGCTGCCCGAGCTTTGCGCGCAGCTGGTGGCCCATGGCCTGCCGGTCGATTGGCCGGCCGCGCTGATCGAGCAGGGCACCACGCAAGCCCAGCAGGTCGTGACCGGTACGCTCGGCAGCCTGCCGGCTCTGGTGGCCGCGCGCAGCGACATCGATGGGGCGAGCCTCGTGATCGTCGGCGAGGTGGTGAAGCTGCGCGACCGCCACAAGTGGTTTCTGCCGGCATAGTCCCGTAGCCCGGACGAAGTCCGGGGCGCCTGCACTCCGTGTTGCGAGGAGAAT
>CAZXXM010000048.1:7273-13324 GCA_964644715.1 uncultured Salinisphaerales bacterium | reverse complement strand
ATTCGAACGTCCGACCCCTGCCTTCGGAGGGCAGTACTCTATCCAGCTGAGCTACAGGCGCTTACGGGCACTGATTGTACCGCGGGGAAAAGGTCCGACGATTGCCTTCGGAGGGCAGTACTCTATCCAGCTGAGCTACGAGCGCGTGAGGAGAGAAGTGTAGCGGAGGGGCCCTGCCGCAGCGACCTGATGGCCCTCGCTCAAGCCGCCGCCATCGCCGGCCGCTTCTTCGCCAGATGCTCGAGCGCCTCGATGATGTGCGAGATCTCCTGATCGCTGTGCGCGGCGCTCAGGCTGATCCGAACGATGTTCGTGCCGATCGGCGTTGCCGGCGGAATCATCAAGTTGGTATACACGCCCGCGTCGAGCAGCCCCTGCCAATGCGCCTTGGCCTCGTCACGCTCGCTGAACACCAGTGCTGCGACCGGCCCTGGCGTCTTTGATCCGATCCGGTATCCCAGTCGTTCGAGTTCGGCGTACAGCCGATCGACGTGGTGCCAAAGCTTCGTTCGCAGGTCGTGGCCTTCGAGCACGCGGTCCAGCGCACAGCGCGTCGCGGCGATGACGCCCGGGGGCGGCGAGGCCGTGAAGATGTAGGGACGGCTCGCCATGCGGATCAGCTCGAGCTCGGGGTGCCGGCTCACGCAGAATCCGCCGACGCCGCCCAGGCTCTTGGAGAACGTGCCAACGATGAAGTCGACCTGGTCCAGCAGTCCGAGTTCTTCGCAGATACCCAGGCCGCGCTCGCCGAACAGGCCGAAGGAATGCGCCTCGTCGACGATCAACCAGGCACCGTAGCGCTTGGTGATCTCGGTGATCTCGGCCAGCGGCGCGCGATCGCCGAGCGTGCTGTAGAGACTTTCGACGACGACCAGCGCCCGCGATGCTTCCGGGCCGAGTCGTGCCAGTCGCCGGTCCAGGTTTTCCGGATCGTTGTGACGGAAGCGGATCGTGGTCGCCTGACTCAGACGGCAGGCATCGTGAATGCTGGCGTGGCTGTCGGCATCGATGACCAGCGTGTCGCCGGTGCTGGCGAGCGCGGACAGCGCTCCGAGATTGGCCTGATACCCGGTCGAGAAGACGATGCCCGCCGGCCAACCGAATGCCCCCGCCAGCGCCTGCTCGAGGTCGCGGTGGCCGGCGTAGTTGCCGCTGGCCATCCGAGAACCCGTCGTGCCGGTCCCCATGGCCTCGATCGCGGCGATCGCGGCGGCGCGGCAACGTTCGTCGAAGGTCAGGCCCAGATAATTGTTGGTACCTGCAAGCACCACCCGGCGTCCCTGGATGACGGCAGAGGTCGCGGACTGCACCTCGTCCATCGGCGTGGCGACCGACGACAGCTGCGCGCCGTCGCCCAGGGCCTTCTTGAGCTCGGCCAGGGCTTGGAATTTGTCGAACAGGCTCACGCGGATTTGGGTTCCTTGAGTCGGACGATACCGGCGCACAGCTGATCCAGCGTGCGCGCATCGGCCAAGGTCTCGACGGGGACGGACACGTCGAGCAGATCCTCGATCTCCATGACCATGTCCATGACCTGCAACGAGTCCAGCCCCAGCTCGCTCGTCAGATCCGTACTGCCCGCGATGCCGGCAGCATCCGGACGAACGGATTCGAGTGCCGCACGTACTGCTTTCTCGACCGTGGAGGCCGTATCCGTCATCGAAACTGTTTCCTTCGTGCCGTGAGCGGTGCTTCGCCGGCGGGCTAGTGCCGTCAGAAGCGATGCTCTGGTAGGAAATTATCGCAAAGCGGGCGAGGGCCAACCAGTTCAGCCAGCCGGGCCTCGGCAGAGGCCCGATGCTGAGCCACCCGCGTTACGGCGCGAAGTCGGCCGTCTCACCCTTGCGCATGCGGGCGCGGGCACCGTCGCTGATCAGCGCGCGCGGTGCGTCCTTCCACCGCTCGCCGCTGTGGCGTTCCAGGAATTCCTTGCGCGCGGTGCTGCGGGACAACTTGCCCGAAGACGTCCGCGGCAGCGTGTGCGGCGGTACGAGTTCGATCAGGCAATGAATGCCGAATTCGCCGTAGATCGCCTGCTGTAGCCTTTGGACCAGCGAGGCCAGCGCCGCAGCATCCGTTTCCCGGCACTGCACGACCAGCACCGCTACTTCGCCACCGTCCTCACCCGCGATCGAGAACGCCGACGTATCGGTGGGGCGGACTTCCGGCTGCTGCTCGGCCAGCAATTCGATGTCCTGCGGCCAGATGTTGCGCCCGTTGATGATCAGCAGATCCTTGGCGCGGCCGGTGATGTGGAGATTCCCATCCACGCGATAGCCGAGATCGCCGGTATTCAGCCAGCCATCGATCGACAGCGCTTCGCGGGTGGCATCGACATTGCCGAAATAGCCCGACATCACGCTCGGACCACGCAGGAAGATGCGCCCGCAATGACGGTCGGGCAGCAGACCTCCCCGCTCGTCGCGGATCTCCACCTCGAACCCGGGCAACGGCTTGCCGCAATTGATGTATCCGCTGCTGCGCGCGACGTTGGCGCCCACGGCGCGAGCCTCGCCATGCAGCGACAGGTGCTCGCCATCGACGTGGTCGATCTGCGAGCCCGTGCCGATCGGCGCAAAGCTGACGCCCAGGGCGCACTCGGCCATGCCGTAGCTCGGAAGGAAGGCCTTCGCGTCGAACCCAGCAGGAGCCAGAACGTCGGCAAAGGTCTGCAGCCATTCCGGATGGATCATTTCCGCACCCACGCCGGCGACACGCCAGGACGACAGGTCCAGGGCCTCGGCGTCTTTCTGGCGCAGACGGCGCGCGCACAGCGCGTATCCGAACGGCGGGCTGAACGAGATCGTCGCCCGGTTCTGCGACATCAGCTTCAGCCACAGACGCGGACGCATCGCGAATTCGCGGGTCGCCAGATAGTCGACCGAGCGCTGAGTGGCCACGCAGCCCAGCACGATTCCGACCAGGCCCATGTCGTGGTAGTACGGCAGCCAGGAACAGAAACGATCCGCGGCTTCCAGGCGGAAACCGTGATTGAAGATCGCTTCGAGGTTATTCAGAACCGCGGACTGCTTGATCATCGTGCCGCGGGGGAACCGCGTGCTACCCGAGGTGTACTGCAGATAGGCGAGTTCGTCGGGTTTCGGCGGCTTGGGCAGCGTAGAGGCCGCTTCCAGCGCCATGAATTCGGATCGCGTGCCGGCCAGCTTCATCGGCAGGCCATGCGAGGCCTCGCGCAGCATGTCGACGAATTCGGCGGGGGCGAACGCGGCACTGGCCTGGCAATCGCGCAGCATTTCGTGCAGGTGACGCACGTAGGCGTCGCGACCGCCCAGGTGGATCGCGGCCGGCAACGGCACCGGGACCACGGCCGCGTACTGGCAGGCATAAAACATGACGGCGAAGTCAGGATGCGTGTGCGCCACCAGCGCTACGCGACTGCCCCGTCCGAAGCGCTGGAGGCGGAGCGCGAGCGCGCGGGCCTGTTCCTGCAGTTCGCGGTAGGACAAAGCGGTCGTGAGCTCGCCACGTCCGTCGTAATAATTGAAGCCGGTGGCGCCCTGTGCGGCGTAATCGAGCGCCTCCGTCAGCGTGGCGAAATCCGCTCGACGAAGCTCGATCCCGCTTTCCGTGGGGGTCAAACGGTCAATTGCAGCCAAGGCACCGTCCAATCAAGAACTCCGGCATGTACCCAGAATCGAGCGCATTTCGCGCCGACCGATCGCACGCTCCAGCGGACCAATCCCTGTAAGCGCCCCGTAAGCGAAACTCGGCGTCGGCCACTGTAATGTCTGCGCAACAAGTGCGCAATTTCATTGCCATGTCCAAGTCAGGGCGGCCGACGACCGGTCGCCGGATCAGCGGGCTGGACCGTCCAGGAAGCGGGCGAGGTCCTGGAGCGTGGGGTAATCGAACAGGTCCATGACGTCGAGTCGGCCCGGGAAGGCTTCGTCGATGCCCTCGTGGAGGCGGGCCAGGGTCAGGGAACTGAGGTTGATCTCGAAAAGATTCGTCACCGGATCGATTCGCTTGTCGGGGATCAGCCGCTCGCAGAGCTGCTGAAGACGCCCCAGCGTGGTGCCCGCTTCTGATGCGCCGGCCTCGGGCAGGTCTGAGGCCGCTTCCATCATCGGCGCCAGTTCCACCCGCACTGCATCGAACTCGCCGTCTTCGAAAGCTCTCGCCAATACGTGCCGCTGCAGCTTGCCGCTGGTCGTCTTCGGGATGCGGGTGACGGGCAATACGTGAGCCACCTGCAGCCCGGTCTGCTGATTCAGCACCCGGCGCAATTCGCGCGCGGTCGGCGCGAATGCGGCGACGTCTCCCCGATGCAACACGAACACGACCAGTTCCTCGCCGCCCTCGCCCTGCGTAGCGCGCGCGCCCACCGCCACGACCTTGTTGGTCTCGACGCCGGCAACCTGCTCCGCGATGCCTTCGAGATCGTGCGGGTACCAGTTCTGGCCGCTGACGAAGATCACGTCCTTGGACCGGCCAGCGATAACCAGCTCGCCGTCGACGACGACGCCCAGGTCCCCGGTATCCAGCCAGCCATCCGCCGCGATCGCGGCGCGCGTGGCCGCGTCGTCGCGGAAATAGCCGCGCGTGACGTTGTCGCCCTGGATCAGCACGTGGCCGAGCACCCCGTCCGCCACCGCGGCCCGTTCGCCGTCGGCGATGCGCACCTCGGTTCCCGGCACGCCGGTGCCGAGCCTGACCAGCGCGGCCGCCTGCGGCGCGTCCGCGGGCAGATGACGAACCGGCTGCCCGACGCTGAGTGCGGCCCGGTCCAAGTACACGATGCCCAGCTCCGAGCCCGGCTCGGGGAAGGTCACGGCGAGGCTTGCTTCCGCCAGGCCGTAGACGGGAAACATGGCCTGCGCGCGCAGCCCGTGCGGCCGCATCGTCTGCAGGAAGCGCTGGCACAGCTCGGCCGAGATCGGTTCGGCGCCGTTGAACACCAGGCGCACGGCCGACAGGTCCAACCCCTGCGGATGCTTGGCCTCGTACTGCTTCAAATAGTGCTGATAGCCGAAATTGGGTGAGCACAGAATCGTGGCGCGCAACTCGGTCGCCTTGCCCAGCCACAGCAGCGGCCGACGCGCGAACAGTTCGGTCCGCATCACGGCATGCGTGACGCCGCCCGCGATCATGTGCAGATGGAAGCCGATCAGCCCCATGTCGTGCGTCAGCGGCATCCAGCTCAGCGCGACGTCGCGATCGGTGAACCGCGCGGCCTGGCGGATCGACGCGATGTTCGCCGTGATGTTCCGGTGCGTCAGCACGACGCCCTTGGGATCGCGGGTGGATCCCGAGGAATACTGGATGAATGCGACGTCGTCCGGCGCCGCCGGGTGCTCCTGACCGGGCGCGCCCGTGACGTCCAGCGCGCCGGCCTGCAAGGTCTGCGGCTGCATGCGCGCGTAGGCGTCGACCAGCCCCTGCGCGGTGGCAAACGCATCCATCCGCTCCAGCGTGCGCGCGTCGCTGAAGATCCAGGCCCGATCGAACTGGGCGAACACGCGGAACAGCTTGCGCCGGTGTTCGTCGCTGACGCCCACCGCGATCGGCACCGGCACGATGCCGCCGAGCACGCCGGCCCAGAACATCTCCAGGAAGCGCTCGTTGTCGTTGACGAACAGGATCAGCGCGTCGCCGGCCTTGAGTCCCTTGCGCTGCAGCGCACCGAGCAGCCTGAGCGCGCGGCGGCGCAGCTCGACGAAGCTGAGCGCGCGCTGGTCGTCCTCACCGTCGATCAGCAGCAGCTGGCGGTCTTCGCGCTGGTTGGCCAGCAGCGCGGCGGAAAGCGTTTCGAAGCGAAAGTCGGACGGAGGCACGCAGGTTCTCAGCGCGCGACGACCTGCATCGACAGGTCTTCGCGCGTACGCAGGTTGATCTGGAATTCGGCCGGCGGCGGTACCGGACCGAGATATTTTAAGCGGAACCGGCGCGCAGCCAGATGCAGGTGCTGGTTCATCTCGATCATCGCGAAGCCCTCGCCGATGCAATGGCGCGCGCCGGCCGAGAACGGAATGAATGCGAACTTGTGGCGGCCGGCCTCGATCTCGGGCGCGAAACGCTCGGGCTGATAGG
>CAZXXM010000048.1:5709-7173 GCA_964644715.1 uncultured Salinisphaerales bacterium | reverse complement strand
TGCAGCACGATGTTCAGCGACAGCTCGCTGGTGTCCCGTGTCAGGTTGATCGGCTGGCCGTCCGCAGCACGCTCGGCCCAGCGATCCATCAGCGCGAGGTTGTGCCGCTCGATGAGCCCGCTGAACTGCTTGATCACGCGGCTGTGGAAAGCCGGCTGCATCATCCGCCGCTGGCGCGCCCAGAAATCGCCGTCGCTGACGATCAGGCCGTTGCCGAGCAGCATCTTCACGCGCTCCAGGCCCACGCCCTTCTTGTAGTTCTGCCGATTGGCCAGCAGGATCCAGCGCAGCTCGTCGGGCCCGAACACTACCAGGCTGTCCGACGGCCGCGTCACGGTGCGCACGCGCACGACGTCGCCGTATTCCGCCTGAAGCCCCTGCAGCACCGGCAGGGTCTCGTCGTTGGCGTCGATGTCCCAGGGCCTTTCGGGCCCGGGCGCCAGCGATTCCTCCGTCATCTGGGTCATTCCTTCGTCACGCATGCCTCGTAACCCGCCATGCTATCGCCCATGCGCATCAGCGTCCTGATCGTGGACGACGTGGCCCTGTCCGGAAGCCAGGAGGCCGCCTGCCTGGCGCTGCTTCCGGACGCACGCCGACGGCATCTGCTCGACCAGCCGGACGCGCGCGCGCGCCAGCGCTCGCTGCTGGGCAGCCGGCTGCTGCAGGCCGGCCTGCGACGCGCCGGAGCGCCGGACGAAACCTTCGCCTCCCTGCACCACCCCGCCGGCGCGAAGCCCCGGATCGGCGCACCCTACGAATTCAGCCTCGCGCACTGCGAGGGCCTGGTGGCCTGTGCGATCGCCTGCGGATCGCCGGTGGGCATCGACGTCGAACGGATGGGAACGCTGACCGCCGGGACCTCGAGTCTGTATCTGAGCGCCGCGGAGCGCGGCTGGGCCGGAGAGGACGCCGCGCGCTTCTATCTGCTGTGGACACGCAAGGAAGCGGTCGCCAAGGCGGCCGGGTTGCGCGGGCTACGCGATCTGCGAGCGGTCGAGATCGACGGCGAGCGAGCGACCGTCAACGGCGAGGCCTGGCACACGACGACCTTGGACGTCGGAATCGGATTCGTCGCCCAGCTGGCCTGCGCTTTTGCCGACCCGATCGTCGATCTGGAACGGCTGACACCGGAAACGCTGCTGTAAACTGGCTGATCGCGCCTCAACGAGTTCCCTACGTGACCAGTCGTACCGTCTTTCCCCACCGGGCGATCATTCTCAGCGCCGGTCAGGGCAGCCGCCTGTTGCCGCACACCGAAAACACCCCCAAGGCCCTGGTCGATCTGTCCGGCCGCAGCATGCTCGAGTGGCAGCTGCTGGCACTGGAAGCCGCCGGTATCAGGGAGGCGGTGGTGGTCACCGGCTTCCGCGACGAACAGATCGATCGCGCCGTCGAGCACAAGGCGCCGGCCCTGCTGCGCGTGCGCACGCTCTACAACCCGTTCTACAAGCTGGCCGACAA
>CAZXXM010000048.1:0-5609 GCA_964644715.1 uncultured Salinisphaerales bacterium | reverse complement strand
CTCTGGTACCTGTCGGCGATCCATCGCCTGGCCAACGCGGGTGTCGACGTGCGCGTGGCCTCGATCGAGGGTCTCGAATGGGGCGAACTCGATTTCCCGGCGGACCTCGTGCGCAACCGCGAGATCGCGGCCGGCTGGGTGCAGCGCCGGCTGTTCGAAGACGGCGCCTGAGCGACCCGGCGACTCAGGTCGCCGGTGCCATCCGCGCGTGCCGGCGCGCCCGCAGCGTGTTGAAGCCGTCGGCGGTCGCTTCGACATCGAGTTCCACGCTGTTGCCCTTGGCGTCCTCGGTCTCGATCTCGATGTGGCCGTCGTCGGCCGCGATCGACGAGGTCTGCCGGTAGCCCTGCGCCTGCAACCAGGGCAGCAGCCGCGCGACGACCTCCATCTCGATGCGCTCCTCGGCGCTGGCCTGCGCCTCCATGCGCTGGCTGCGGATGGTGCCGTCGGCGTCCAGCAAGACCTCGAAGGCTTTCTGCTGATCGTCGAACACTTCGGCTTCGAAGCCGCCGTCCGCGGTGGTTTCGAGTTCCTCGACCGACCGGAAGCCCGCCGCGTGCAGGCTGGCGAGCACGGCCTGCCAGCCGGGCGCAGCAGCATCGGCCGACGCGGAGGCGCTCAGCGCCAGGGCAACGGCAAGCACCGCAGCGCGGAACGTCGTGACCTTGGAGAGCCCGGGCATGATGGAATCGACGCAATGGACGAGCGCGCAGTTTCCCGCGCACCGCGCGCCCGGGCCGTGAATTACGCGTTCACAATCGGTTCACGGCGGCTATGACAAACGACGCGGCACCATGACCCTTCTTCCGCGCCGCTGGACCTTTGCCGCCGCCTCGCTGCTGTTGTTGTGCGCGGGCTCCGCCGTTCCCGTCGAGCCCTCCGGAAAATCGCTGCGCGAGGCGGTGGAACGCAACGAGATCGTTCCGCTCAAATCGATCATGGACTGGATCGAAAGCAATTACCGCGGCCAGGTGGTCGAGGTCGAACTCGAGAACGAGGGCGGCGACTTCGGCTACGAGATCGACCTGCTGACGCCAGAAGGTTCGAAGATCGAGTTCCAGTTCGACGCGCGTACCGGCGATCTGCGTTCGGTCTCCGGCAAGGACATCGAGCGGGCGCGCCGCAAATGAGGCTGCTGCTGGCCGAAGACGATCGCGCGCTGGCGGACGGACTGGCCGGCGTGCTCGCGCAATCCGGCTTCACCGTCGACCAGGCCGACTGCGGACTCAAGGCCGATTTCCTCGTACGCACCGAGGCCTACGATCTGGTGATCCTGGATCTGGGCCTGCCGCGCCGCGACGGGCTGAGCCTGCTGCGCGACTGGCGCGAGGCCGGCTACCACCAACCGGTCCTGATCCTGACCGCGCGCAGCCGCTGGCCCGACAAGGCGGCCGGCTTCGGCGCCGGCGCGGACGACTACGTGGCCAAGCCGTTCGAGCCGATGGAAGTCGTCATGCGGGCGCAGGCGCTGATCCGGCGCAGCCGCGGTCAATCGCAGCCCTTACTGACGGTGGGCGCCATCACGGTGGACATGAACCAGGGACGCGTCTGGGTCGAGGGCCGACCGGTGACGCTGACGCAGCAGGAATACAAGATGCTCGCGTACCTGATGCTGTCCAAGGATCGCGTGGTGTCCCGCACCGAACTGATCGAACACGTCTACGCCCGCGACCGCGACCCCGACTCCAACGTCGTGGACGTGCTGATCGGCCGCATCCGCCGCCGCCTGGGCAGCGAGCTGATCGAGACGGTACGCGGCCGCGGCTTCCTGATCCGGACGCCCGACGCCGCATGAGATTGTCGATCAGCACGCGGCTGATCGGCATCGCCGTCGTCACCACGCTCGCATTGCTGCCGCTGTTCGGCTATGCGCTGTCGCGCGCCTTCCTGGCCTCCGCCGAATCGGGCTTCGATCGCCAGGTCGAGGCCTACCTGCTGTTCCTCGCTGGCCGCCTCGACAGCACCCAGGAAGGCGACATCGTGTTCTCGCGTCAGCCGGGCGACGATCGCTTCGAGCAACTGCACTCGGGCTGGTACTGGCAGGTGAGCCGCGGCGGCAAGGTGCAGGAGAGTTCGCGCTCGCTGTGGGACGAAACCCTGGTTGCGCCCGCGGCGCGGCCGCGCGAACCGATCGCACTGCGCGGACCCGGTGGCGAGGCCTTGCGCGGCGCCGCCCTGGATCTGACGCTCGGCGGCCTGGCCGAACCGGTGACCTTGCTCGTGACCGGCCCGCGCCAGCAGATCGACACCGAGGTCGCGTCGTTCAACTGGCTGCTGGTGCGCTCGCTCGGGTTGCTGGGATTGATCCTGGTCGTCGCGCTGGTGGCGCAGATCCGCTGGGGCCTGGCTCCGCTGCGCGCGATGACCGAAGGCCTGCGACAGGTTCGCAGCGGCGCCGCACCTCGGCTGGACGTGCGCCTGCCGTCCGATCTGAGCGCCGTGGCGCGCGCGATGAACGAGGTGCTGGCCCACCAGGAGGAATTGCTCGAACGCGGCCGGTCGGTGGCGGGCAATCTGGCACACGCGCTGAAAACGCCGCTGGCGACGATTCGCATGAAGATCGATCCGCTCGAGGCCGGGCACAATCTTCGGGCGGACGTCGCGCAGATCCAGCGCATCGTCGATCACCATCTGACCTTGGCCGCGGCCGCAGGCCGCGCATCGGGGCCGTCGCGCCGCACCGCGCTCGGGGAATCGATCGAGCCCGTGCTCGCCGCCGTGCGCATGCTGCACGCGGAGCGCCACATCGAACTGCACGCCGACCTGCCGTCCGACCTGCGCGTGGCGGTCGACGCGCAGGACCTGCAGGAGCTCGCCGGCAACCTGGTCGACAACGCGGCCAAGTGGGCGCGCACGCAGGTGAAGCTGCGCGCCTCGCGTCTGGCCGACGACGTGCTGCTGCGCATCGAGGACGACGGCCCGGGCATCGACGAGTCCGAACGCGAGCAGGTGCTCAGCCGCGGCCTGCGGCTCGACGAGCAGCAGCCGGGCTCGGGACTGGGGCTCGCCATCGTCAAGGACCTCGCGCGGCTCTACCGCCTGCAGATCGATTTCGATCGAGCGTCGCTGGGCGGGCTCGGCGTCAGCATCCGCTTTCCCGGGGTGCGGTCCACGTAGCACGCGACACCGCGGCGCCCGGTACGTGAACGAATTCTTAACTTCGCATTCACGAACCGCGCACCGACCGCCCGAGAGACTCCGACCCGTCCCCTTTTCGGCGACGCGGAGTCTCCATGTTCTGCCACACCGCTTGCGCTGCTTCGCGCTTCCGCTGCCGGAGCGCCTTCGCGTGAGGATCGTCTTTCCCTTCCTCGCGCAACCGCACCAGATCCCGCACGCGCTGCCGATCGCCGTCGAGATCGCGCGGCGCCATCCGCAGTGCGAGGTCCACGTCGCGTATCCGGGACAGGGCGCGCTGCCCTTCATCCGCAGGCTCGTCGCCGAGTACGCGCCGGACGCGCCTCTGCACTACGACGCGCTGGCGCTCGACCCCTTGAACGCGGTCCGCTGCGCGCGCGGGCGGGTTCCGTGGAAGCAGCTCGCATTGCTGGTGAACCGCGACTACTTCGCCGGCTTCGACGCCATCGCGACGCCGGAGCGCACCTCGCTGTTCCTGCGCCGCATCGGCGTGAAGGCACCGCGCATGATCTGGACGCGGCACGGCGCCGGGGATCGCGAAGTCGGTTTCTCGCGCAACGTGGAACAGTTCGACTTCGTGCTGATGGCAGGCCGGCGAATCGAGCAGCGGCTGCTCGAACGCAAGCTGATCCGCCCCGGGGCTTACGCCACCGGCGTATACGCCAAGTTCGACTGGCTGCGGCCCGCGACGCACACGGGTTCCCGTCTGTTCGACAACGACCGGCCGACGGTGCTGTACAACCCGCACTTCTCCTCTGCGCTGTCGTCGTGGCCGCGCCTGGGCATGCAGATCCTCGAGCACTTCGCGCGAAGCGAGCGCTACAACCTGATCTTCGCGCCGCACGTGCGGCTGTTCGATCCGCCACGGCCCTCGCGCTACAAGCCGTTCGCGCGCTTCCTGCGGCTACCGCACCTGCGCATCGACCTGGGCAGCGAACGCAGTATCGACATGAGTTACACGCGCGCCGCCGACCTGTACCTGGGCGACGTCAGCAGCCAGGTCGTCGAATTCATCCACCGGCCGCGGCCTTGCCTGTTCGTCGACGCGCATGCGCGGCCCTGGCACGCGGATCCGAACTTCGCGTTCTGGAATCTGGGCCCGGTCACGCAATCCGTGGACGACCTCGAAGCCCAGGTCGACGCCGCGTTCGCCTCGCATGCCGGCTACGCCCACACGCAGCGGCGCTACTTCGAAGAACGATTCGAATTGCCGCCCGGGCAGGTATCGGCAGCGAGGGGAGCCGATGCGATCGTGGAATTCCTGCAGCGGCAGCGCCTGGCAGCGCCGAGGGCGGCTCCGGCGCTGGCACTGACGTAGATACCGGACGAAGTCCGGGGTTGCGCCATCTGGAGAGCGGCATCCCGGATTTCGTCCGGGCTACGGGGGCGGAATCAGCTGCCCTGTCGCATCAACTCGCGAACCAGGCGCAGATCGTCCGGCTTGTCGACGTCCACCGCCGCCCGGCCGTCGGCGATGTCGACCGGCGCAAGGCGGGCACCCGAGAGTTCTTCCAGCCGGCCCAGCGCATCGGCAAGACTCAGCAGGCCGGCCTTGTAGCGCAACGCGTAGGTCACGCCGAGACGGACGATCATCTTCACCGGCCGTTTGCGCTCGGCCTCGATCTGCTGCCACAGCTCGACGACGCCACGCGCCGCCGGCCGCCGCATCAGGAAGATGTTGCAGCCGGAGTACGAATCGTCGGAGAAGCGCAGCCAGGTGCGCTGCGTATTCGGCACCGCGGCACAGACCGCGGCCTTGCGGGACAACGCGACCGTCACGTCGGCGCGCGCCGGCGAATCCGCCAGGAAAGTCTCGATCCACTCCGGTCGCATCAGTGGGTGATCGCCGGTGACCACCAGCAGCGGCGTACCGTGCGTGTCGAGCGCGGCGGCGAGGCTCGCGCTGGGACCCGAGGCGGCGGGCATCGTCACGACCGGCTTCGCACAACGTGGCGCACGCAGTCCGGCGAGCGGTTCGAGAATCTCGGGCCGCTCGATGCAGATCACGATGCGGCCGACGCTCGGTGCAGCCGCCAGCGCGGCGACGACGCGCTCGATCATCGTCATGCCGTCGATGTCGATCAGCGCCTTGTGACTGACACGCGCGTGCTCGGCCAGCGGATCTCCGCCGGCGCGGCTGCCGGCGAGCACCAGCGCCGTGATCCGCCCGTCCGTGCTCATGCGAGCTTCTTTTCGTAGACGCGGTAGGTCTTGTACGGAATCGAGTCGAGCGATTCGATCATGCGCCGCATCGGCAGGTTGTCCTCCAGGATCCAGGACAGCTCGACGCGTTCGACCCGTCCCTGGCGCAGCACGCCCTGGCGCATCTTCTCGATGATCAGGAACGGGATCACGCCGCCGAGCAGGCCGGCGCTGCTGCTGCGACGAATGCCCATCAGTGGCACACGTGCACTGATCGGCCCCTTCTTGAGCCGGAGCAGCAGTTTGAGCCAGTTGAAAGGCAGCAGCTT
>CAZXXM010000047.1:9949-13351 GCA_964644715.1 uncultured Salinisphaerales bacterium | reverse complement strand
GCGTACTCGCCACTGACCTGATAGGCCGCCACCGGCACGCCGAACGTGTCCTTCACGCGGCGCACGATGTCGAGATAGGGCATGCCGGGCTTCACCATGACGATGTCGGCGCCCTCCGCGATGTCGAGCGCGACCTCGCGCAGCGCCTCGTCGGTGTTGGCCGGATCCATCTGGTACGTGCGCTTGTCGGCCTTGCCCAGGTTGCGCGCCGATCCCACCGCGTCACGGAACGGGCCGTAGAAGCTGGACGCGTACTTGGCCGCGTACGAGAGGATCAGCGTGTTCTTCTGACCATCCCGCTCGAGCACGTCGCGGATCTGGCCGATGCGGCCGTCCATCATGTCGCTGGGCGAGACGATGTCGGCGCCGGCGCGCGCGTTGACCAGCGCCTGCTTGCGCAGCATCTCGACGGTGCCGTCGTTGTCGACGTCGCCGTCGATGCCCAGCACCCCGTCATGTCCGTGCGTCGTGAACGGATCCAGCGCGACGTCGACCATCACCGTGAGCTGCGGGCAGGCCTGTTTGACAGCCTTGATGGCGCGCGCGACCAAGCCGTCCGGGTTGAGCGCCTCTTCGCCGCGATCGTCCTTCAGCGCCTGCGGAATCACGGGGAACAGCGCGACGCAGCCCACACCGAGCACCTGCAGCGCTTCGCACTCGCGTACGAGCTCACCCAGATCGAAGCGGACGACGCCCGGCATCGAAGCGACGGCGCCTTTTTCGGCGCCTTCGGCGACGAACAGCGGCTGGATCAGCTGCCCTGCCGACAGCCCTGTTTCGCGCACCATGGCGCGAATCGCCGCGGATTGACGCAGGCGGCGTGGACGGGTCAGCGGGAACCGCGCGGAACTTGGCGCTTTCAAGGGATTGCTCGTCGGTGAATCGGCGCAAATCATAACGTTATGAAGCCCCCTATCGCGCTGACCGAGTCGATGCGTCCCGTACCGTTTTTCGGATGGCGGGCGATCGACGGCATGCTCCACCGGCGACGGCCCTTGCATCGCATCCATCATTCGGCGCACGCCAAAGAAATGCAGTCCAACTTCGGCAACGTGCTCGGCCTGTGCGATCGCCTGTTCGCCCGCTATTCGGCCCGGTCGCGCGAGACGCTGCACGACATGTGCATCGGGTTGGCGCAATTTCGCGTACATGCGCACCAGTCGCTGCGCGCTCTGCTGGTGCAGCCGCTCGAGCGATGACACGTCCGGTCCGAACGGCTCGATGCACTGCTGGTCGGCGCGGGCCGCTATCATCCCGTCATTATTCCAAGAACGAGCCTGATGGCCGACGCAGAGCACCTGAGGAGCCTGCTGCACGCGACCGCGAGCGGAGATCAGCGCGCGTTCTCGGAGCTTTATCGCGCCACGAGTTCGCATCTATACGGTCTGCTGATCCGTATGCTGCAACGACGCGACTGGGCGGAAGAAGCGCTCCAGGACTGCTTCATCAAGATCTGGCAGAAAGCCGAAACCTACGAGGCCGACAAGGGTGCTCCGCTCACGTGGTTGCTCACCGTGGCGCGCTATCGGGCCCTCGATCTTCTTCGCGTGAAGCGTCCGGAAATCGAACTCCCGGACAACGACGAGGAAGGCGCCTCGCTGCCGCCGTTGACGTTGCAGGACGAGGCGCAGGATCCCTTGGCACGCGCCAGCGAGACGCAAGGCATCGCGCGCATGCGCGAATGCCTGCGGGAACTTCCATCGGAGCAGCGCGAAGCCGTGCTGCTCGCCTACTACGAGGGTTACACCCATCAGGAGCTGGCGGCACGGATGAACGCGCCGCTGGGTACCGTCAAGAGCTGGGTCCGCCGCGGACTGGCGCGCCTGCGCGAAGCGTTGGATCGATGACATGAACTACCGATCGACCAAGCTGCGACAAGCCCTGGCCTCCGAGTACGTGGCCGGAACGCTGATCGGCGCCGCCCGCCGGCGATTCAAGCGGCTGATGGCGGAAGACCCGACGCTGATCGAAGAGGTCCGGTACTGGGAAGAGCGCTTCGGCTCGCTGGGTATCTTCGAACCCGTTCCACCACGCGAACTGGTTTGGACCGAAATCGAACAGCGCATCCATCAGACGCCGGGTAACGTGATCCCGATCGTCGCCAAGCGCCATCAACGCAGCCTGATGTTCTGGCGCCTGTGGGCCGGCCTCGCCACCGCTGCGAGCGTCGTCCTCGCGGTGATCATCGTGCGCGACCAGCCGCCGCGGGCCCCGTTCCTGCCCGAGCGCCCGCAGGTGGTCGAGCGCTTCGTGCAGGCGCAGGCTTACGTTGCCGCCTTGAAGCTGCCGAAGGAAGACGGCCAGTGGACGGTCAGCGTGCTGCCGGATTCACGCGCGCTCCGCGTCATCGCCAGCGAGCCCGCGAAGCTCAAGGAAGACGAGGATTACGAACTCTGGTGGCTGGCGGACGACGGCTCGGTGACCTCGCTCGGACTGTTGCCGCGCGAAGGCGCATGGCAGGTACTGTTGCCGGCCCACCTTCGCGTCAAGGCCAGCGGCCGCGTCGCGGTGAGCCTGGAACAGGCGGGCGGATCGCAAGCCGAAGACGGACCGAGCGGCCCGGTGCTGCTGGCCGCGCCGCTGGTTCCCTCGGTCTGATTGCCGCTGCGCCCAAGCGCCACGAATCGTGGCGATACCTGCGTATCTCCACGCTGTGCCGGTCGCGGATCCGCCGGTAGCTTCACCGCATGATCCAGACGGCCCTTCTCGAGCAAGTCGACACCCTCAGTCGCGCGCAACTGCTCGAACTGATCGGGCACGCCTGGAATCGGCTGGATACCGACGTTTTGCCAATGACGGATGCGGAGACGCTTCTGATCGAGCCGGCAGCGCCTGAGCGGCGCCCCGGTACCGCGGACGCTTAGGCCGTCTCCGCCTTCGACGGACGCGTCGCGAGATTCTTCACCGCCTGCACCGGCGTGATCTCGCCGGCGATCAGCCGCACGACCTGCTCGGTGATTGGCATGTCCACGCCGACGCTGCGCGCCAAACGGAGCACCTCCGGCGCGGCCTTCACGCCCTCGACGACTTGCTGGATCTCTTCGATCGCCTGCGGCACGGTCTTGCCCTGCGCCAGCAGAAGGCCCATGCGCCGGTTGCGCGACTGGTTGTCGGTACAGGTCAGCACCAGGTCGCCCATGCCGGCCAGGCCCATCAAGGTTTCCGGCTTTGCGCCCAGCGCCTCACCGAGCCGCATCGTCTCGGCCAGCCCCCGCGTGATCAAAGCGGCACGCGTGTTGGCACCCAGGCTCATCCCGTCGGCGATACCGACGGCGATCGCCATGACGTTCTTGGCCGAACCACCGATCTCGACGCCGACCACGTCGTCGGACGTGTACGCACGGAACCCGTCACCGTGCAGCGACTGCGCGATCAGATCGGCGAAGGGTTCGTTGAGCGAAG
>CAZXXM010000047.1:3136-9939 GCA_964644715.1 uncultured Salinisphaerales bacterium | reverse complement strand
ACCGTGACCGCGGTCGGCAGGCCCAGGCCCATCTCCTTGGCGAACGTCGGCCCGGAAATCACGGCCAATGGCCGCGCCTCTCCGAGCACGTGCGCCACCACCTCGTGCACCAGCCGGCCGGTGCCCGGCTCCAGGCCCTTGCAGGCACAGGCCAGGCCTTGCTCAGGGCCCAGCAGCGGCGAAATGCGCTCGAGCGTCTGGCGCAGCGCGTGACTTGGCACCACGATCAGCAGATGCGAGGCGCCTCGCACCGTGGCTTCCAGGTCGGAGGTCGCGGTCAGCGAAACCGGGAAGTGGCAACCCGGCAGGTAGCGCGCGTTGACGCGCGCCTGCTGCATCGCGGCCAGTTCGGCCTCGTTGCGTCCCCACAGGCGCGTCGGCATACCGCGACGCGCCAGCTGGATCGCCATGGCCGTACCGTAGGAACCCGCACCGAGCACCCCCAGGCCGATCATGGCGTCGGACTCAGTGCGCGGCGGCCGCGTTCGGATCGGTGACGATGCGATTGCCGTTGCCTTCGGCGCGCTGGCGGGCGAGGTGCTCCAGGTACATCGCCTCGAAGTTGATCGGCTGCAGCAGCAGCTGCGGGAAGCCGGCCTTCTGCACGAAATCGGCCACCGCTTCGCGGGCGAACGGGAACAGCAGGCTCGGGCAGTAGCCGCCGAGAATGGCGCCGCGTTCCGCGTTGTTGGCAAAGCCGGTCACCAGGAAGATGCCGCCCTGCTGGACTTCCACGAGGAAGACCGTGTCGTCTCCGTTCTTCGCCGTGACCGTGATCGTGATCACGATGTGGAAGTGGTCGCCCTCGAGCTTGCTGGTCTGCGTCGACACGTTGACGTCGATCTGCGGCTGCGCGGTGCTCGCGAACACCAGCGGCGCGCCCGGCACCTCGATCGAGGCGTCCTTGACGTAGATCTTCTGCAGCAGCACCTGGCGGGTCGGTGCCTGACCGGCGGGATCGGCAGCGCCGGAAACGGGGCCTTGTTCGGCCATATGCTTGTTCTCGTCTGGGGTGAGGATCCGCCGGGACGTCCAGCGGGGGCGCAAGGATAACGCGCCCTCGGTCCTCGATCAGCCGCCTTGAAGCAGCGAATCCAGCTTGCCGGCCCGATCCAGCGCAGACAGATCGTCGAAGCCGCCCACGTGCGTCTGTCCGACGAAGATCTGCGGAACCGTGCGCCGGCCGGTGATCCGCATCATCTCCTCGCGCAGGCTCGGGTCACGATCCACGCGGATGTCCTCGTAGCGCACACCCTTGTCGTCGAGCAGGCGCTTGGCCATGACGCAGTAGGGACAGAGGAGCGTGCTGTAGACGCGGACGGCGTGCATGAAGGTCTCTTACTTCGCCGTCACCGGCAGGTTGCTCTGCATCCACCCGTTGAGGCCGCCGCGGATGGGATAGGCCTCCGTGTAGCCGAGCTTGCGCAGCTTGCCGGCGGCCTCGACGCTGGAACCGCCCAGTGCGCAATACAGCAGGATCGGACGCGCCTTGTCCTTGAACTCGGTCGAGCGCTCCTCGATCTTGGCCGCCGGGATGTTGATGGCGTTGAGCAGGTGGCCCTTCTTGAAATCCGCCGCGGCCCGCAGATCGACGATCACCGGTTCACGGTCGTTGATCATCCGTACCGCCTCCATGGGCCCTACCCGCTTGCCGCCGGTGACGTTGCCGTGCACCTCGTTGGCCACGATCGCGAGCAGCACCGTACCGAACGCGGCGAACAAGGCCAGATGATTGCCGAAGAACTCGATGAACTGCTGCATGGGGGACGATTCGCGAATCGGGGCACCGACGAGAACGGCGTGAAGAGGAAAGCTGCGAAGGGTGCGCCGGGCGTGACACCATCGCGTATGCCGATTATCGCATCGCGTCGCCGGGCGCTCCAAACGCTGTTGTGGATCGCTCTGCTGGGACTTGCAAACCTCATGCCGCCCGCGTTCGCGGCTTCGGACGAGTCGCGCCGCGAAACCGAACTCAAGCAGTTGCGCGAACGCATCGCCGAACTCGACCGCGCGATGGCCACCGACCGCCGCAGCCAGGATTCGCTGCAGCGGGAGATCGAATCGGCCGAAGCGGACCTGGCCGTCGCTGCCCGCCGTCTGCGCAAGGCCGAAGCCGAGGTCGCGGCCCAGACGCGGGAGGTCGAAAGCGCCCAACGCGCGCGCGCGGCGGCCGAGGCCCAGGTCGGCAAGCGCCGCGAAGACCTCGCCCGCGCGTTGAGGGCCCACTACATGACGGGCAGTCCGGGCCGGATGCAGCTGATTTTCCGGCTCGACCAGCTGGCCGCCCTCGACCGGCTCGACGCCGATTCCGGCGCGATCGCCCGCGCCCTGCAGAAGCGCCTGGCGGACCTGCAGGCCACCATCGAGCAGCTCCGGATCGCGGAGACCACGCTGGCGCAGGAGCGCGAGGCGCTCGAGGCCCTGAGTGCCGAGTCGCGGGAAGCCCTGGCCGCGCTCAAATCCACGCAGAGTCAGCGCCGCGAAAAACTGGCCGACCTGGCCAAGCGCGGCACCGACCGTGCCGCCGAACTGGCGCAGGCACGCGCCGAGCAGGGTCGCGTGCAGAAGCTGCTCGACGATCTGCGGCGGGCGCTGAAGGACTCGCCGATGAAATTCGAGCGAGGCACTCCGTTCAAGTCGCAGAAGGGCCGCCTTCCCTGGCCGCTCAAAGGGCCGCTGCTGGCCAAGTTCGGCGCCCTCAAGGGCGGCGGCCCGCTGACCTGGAGCGGCTGGTGGATCCAGGGCAACAGCGGCTCGCCGGTGCGCGCGGTCGCCGACGGCCGCGTGGTCTACGTCGGACGCATGCAGCGATACGGATTGATGGTGATCCTCGACCATCCGGGCCAGTACCTGTCGCTGTACGGTCACGTCGACGATACCGAGGTGGAAGTGGGTGAAGTCGTCACGGCCGGGACCCGCATCGCCTCCGCCGGTGCCAGCGGCGGACACGAGCAAAGCGGTGTCTATTTCGAGATTCGCGAGGGAACCAATGCCGTCGATCCACGTCCCTGGCTGGTCCCCTGATAAATTCCGCCACCTGGCGGTCAGAACACAACGATGATTGGATGGAAGACATGAGGTTGAGGCAACTGCTTTGCGTGCTGGTGCTGGCCTGCGTGCCGGTGGCGTCGATGGCCAAGGTGTCCGAGCAGGACGCCCAGCAGCTGCGCAACCGGCTGACGCCGCTGGGTGCGGAACGCGCCGGCGATGAGGACGGGACGATCCCCGAATGGCGCGGCGGCTTGACGGCTCCCCCGCCCTGCCATGCCGCCGGCGGGCGGTACTGCGATCCTCTCCCGGAAGACAAACCCTACGTGACGATCACCGCAGGTACGCGCGAGGAATGGCGCGACTACCTCTCGGCCGGCCACATCGCGATGCTCGAGGGCAATCGCAAGACGTTCCAGATGAACCTGTACCCGTCGCGCCGGACCTTCGCCAACCCTGGCGCGGTCTACGACGCGGCCTACCAGAACGCGATCAAGGCAACGCTGGCGCCCGCCGGCAATGCGGTCCGCGACGCCAGCATCGCCATCCCGTTCCCGATGCCGCAGAGCGGCGCGGAGATCATCTGGAATCATCGCCTGCGCTGGCGCGGCCCCGCGTACCGCCGCGTGCTGACGCAGGCGTCGGTCACGCCCTCGGGCGAAGCGAACCTGTTGACCCTGCGCGAGGACGCCGACTTCCCCTACGCCCGCGGTGAGCTGGGCGAGGATGGCGTGGCCCAGCAGTGGCTGTGGGTCGTCCTGCTCCCCGAGCGTCTGCAGGGCTATCTGATGCTGGCCAAGGATTCGCTCGACGGCGACGCCGTGCCTCTCACCGCCTGGCGCCAGCAGCCGCGCGAAGGCGAGGTCTCGCGGCGCATGCGCAAGTCGCGCATGTTCGGCTTCGACAACACGATGATGCTGTCCGACGACCTGCGCTTCGAAGACCAGCTCGACGGCTTCTTCGGAAGCCCCGAGCGCTACACCTGGCGCATCGTCGCCCGTCGACCGATGGTGGTGCCCTACAACAGCTACGCGCTGCATTCGGGGCGCAAGACCTTGCGCAGCATCATCCGGCCCGCGCACATCGATCCCAGCTTGGCCCGCTACGAAGTGCATCGCGCCTGGGTCGTCGAAGCCGAGCTCAAGCCCCAGGCCCTGCACCGTCACAAGCGCCGCACGTTCTATTTCGACGAGGACAGCTGGCAGCTGCTGATGGTCGACCTGTACGACCGCAGCGACAAGCTCTGGCGCTTCCAGGAAATCCACCCGGTGATGGCCTACGACCGCGCGACGCTGATGCCGGCCGTGGAGGTGCAGTACGACCTGGCGTCCTCGCGATACCTGCTGCAGGGCATCGACGAGAACGACCCCGAGCGCGTCGAGATGGGATTCGATCCCGTGCACTTCACGCCGTCGGGCGCCCGCGATTCCGCGCCGAACAAAAAATGACGCGCGTATGATCGTCGGCATTTGCCGCGACCGCTTGCGGAGCGCCCCATGAAATCGTCCTTCTGGCTTGCGCCTCTCGTGCTGCTGCCCGTGCTCGCGCTGGCGGACGCCAACGTCTACCGGTGGACTGACGCATCGGGACAGGTGCATTTCAGCCAGACGCCACCCGGAGCCGGCAAGCCGTACGACGTGATCCAGGGCAAGCGAGCGGCATCGACGACGCCGCTGGGCGACGACGGCGCACCTGCCGGACCCTCGGCCGACGAGATCCGCAGCCGCGAGAAACAGTTCATCGAGAATGCAGAAGCGGACCGCCGGGCCAAGAACGAGGCACGGGAGAAGGAAAAGGCCGCCCGCGAGCAAGCGCTGCAAAAATGCACCGCGGCACGCGAGCGCGTCAGCTTTCTCGAAGAACGCACGGCGCGCCGGCTCGTCACCAAGGCCGAAGACGGCAACTACGCGCGTGTGCCGGAAGACGAGTTCCTGAAACGGCTCGAAGCCGCGAAGAAGGACGTCGCCGGCAACTGCGGCCCGTCCTGAACCGTCCCTCGCAACGGGCCTCAAGAACGACGCGGCCGTGCTGATCGTCGGCTGCGGTGACGTCGGGCTGCGCGTGGCCCGCCGGCTCCGCGATTCCGGCATCGCCGTCACCGGCCTGGTGCGTTCGGCGGCGTCCGCCGCAGCGCTGCAGGCCGAGGGCGTCGATACGCGAACGAGCGATCTTGACTCCGACATGCTGGTCTTGCCCGCGGCCGACCGCATCTTCTGGTTCGCGCCGCCGCCTGCACACGGAACGCAGGACCCCCGTCTGCGACGCGCGCTCGCCTGTCTGGATCAGCGCTCCCTGCGACGACTCGTCTACATCTCGACGTCCGGCGTGTACGGCGACTGCCAGGGACGCTGGATCGACGAGAGCGAATCCTTGAAGCCGCAGACGGATCGCGGCAGACGCCGGCTGGACGCCGAGCGGGTGCTGGCGGAGTTCGGCGAGCAAACCCGGTGCGAGGTCGTGATCCTGCGCGTGCCCGGCATCTATGGTCCCGGACGCCTGCCGGTCGAACGGCTCCGTCGCCAGCTGCCGGTGGTGCAGGAATCGGAATGTCCGTGGACCAACCGCATCCACGCCAACGACCTTGCGACGATCGCGCTGGCCGCGATGGATCGCGGACGTCCGGGCGCCGCGTACAACGTCGCAGACGGACGGCCGACGACGATGACGGATTACTTCACGCGATCCGCGCGCCTGCTGGGCCTGCCCGAACCGCCTCGCATCACGCTGGCCGAGGCCCGCCTGCAGCTGACGCCCGCGATGCTGTCCTTTCTCGAAGAATCCAAGCGCCTGCTGACGCGGCGCATGCACGAGGATCTTCGTGTCGAGCTGCGCTATCCCGACCTCGCATCGGGCCTGCCAACCTGCCTCGAATAGCCCGGACGAAGTCCGGGGCGCAACGTTGGGAATCGGGAAATGCCCGGACTTCCTGCGCGCCGCCACCGCGGGGAGAGGGTGTCGTGATCCCGAGTCGTCGCACGCGAGTGGATCGGCTGAGGCCTGCGAATCGTCGCGTCGACGAATCCACCCGGACGATTCACTTCGGCGACCACACGACTTCGACTCGAAGCGTCCGGCCATCGCGATGCCATCCTGCGATGGCTAGAATCCCGAGGACCGGCCGCGTCGGTCGTACGGTGGAGATTTCGAATGAGCATGGTCCAGGAGTTCAAGCAGTTCGCGATGCGCGGCAACGTGGTCGACCTCGCGGTCGGCGTCATCATCGGCGCCGCCTTCGGCAAGATCGTGTCCTCGCTGGTCGGCGACGTCGTCATGCCGCTGCTCGGACTCCTCATTGGCGGCATCGACTTCTCCGACATGGCCATCACGCTCAAGGCCGCGGAGGGCGACACCCCGGCGGTGCTGCTGAGCTACGGCAAGCTGGTGCAGTCGACCTTCGATTTCATGATCGTGGCCTTCGCCATCTTCGTGGTCGTCAAGGCGATCAACCGCATGAAGAAGGCGGAAGTTCCGCCCCCGCCCCCGCCGCCGCCCGGGCCGAGCAACGAGGAAAAGCTGCTTGCGGAAATCCGCGACCTGCTGAAGAAGTAACGAAGCTTCCAGAGGCCCGCGCAAGCGGGCCTCCTGGTTTGAAGGCGCCCACCTCGCAGGCCGGAGATGACCGGATTTGGCGCCCAGGACGAGGCGGCCGACCGGCGCATGGCGTCTTCGCACCTGCCCGCCTACCTCCCGCGGATCCTGCTGTACCCGCTTCTCGGACACGGTCCGCCCGTGATCTTGCTGGTCACGCTGCTGCTGGGCCTCGGCAGCCGGTCGATCGTCGCGCTGGTGCCGTTGATCGTCGGCGTGCTGTGGGC
>CAZXXM010000047.1:0-3036 GCA_964644715.1 uncultured Salinisphaerales bacterium | reverse complement strand
GCGCTGCTCGGCGGCTGGCTGTCGGCGCAGATTTCGAACCTGCTGCTGATCGCCGCCTGGCTTCACCTGCTGTTCGCGGCCTGCCATCTGCTGGGTTTCGTGGCCTACCACCGCCACGAGCGTCTGGGCATCGGCGTGCAGGTCATCCGCCCCACGCGCGAACGCGAACGGGATGCCGAGCAGGCCGCACGCCTCGAAGCGCTGCTGGCCCGGATCACGGCCCTGCACGACAAGCGCGACGACGAGGCCGCCGCCCGGCTGATGCACGAGACGCCGCCGGGCCCGGCCGATGCGAGGCGATTCCACGAGGACCTGTACGAGCGCCTGAAAGCCATCCCGGCGCGCGGCCTGGCGCTGACGCAGGCGTCGCGAATGATCGCGTTCCTGCTCGACCGCAAGCTCGTCGACCGCGCGCTGGAGATCTTCGAGAACGCGCTGGATCTCGATGCGCGATTCCGCTGCGAATCCGCCCTGCACCTGCCGCCGCTGGCCGCGCGAGCACTCGAGACGCGGCAGACCGCCCTGCTCGGCCGGCTGCTGGAATCGGCCCGGGCTTCCTTCGCCGGCAACCCCGCGCTGAAGCTTCTGGACGGCGTGCACCTGCGTTGGCTGATGGACCTGAATCGGGACGAGCCGGCCGCCCGGCTCGTGCTCGCCGGTCTCGGCGACCTCGGCGGGCATCCCCTGGAGGCCGAGCTGAGAACTTACGCGCGGGTGCTGGCCATCGGGAGCGCCTCGGCGCAGACTTCTCCGAGGGGCAATCCGGGGACTCGGCAGCCTCCTGGCTAGGGCTTTCGGCGAACCGCTTCCGCTAGACTTGCGCCGCGCCGGCGCCTTCCAGGGGTGACGAGCGCTCACTAATACGAATCACCGGGAAGGGAGTTCTGCATGCCGGTCAAGATCGCCGTGCTCAAGGAAACTGCAGCGCGCGAAAAGCGCGTCGCACTGGTACCCGTCGTCGCCGACAAGCTCGCCAAGCTCGGTGCAGAGTTGTATCTGCAGTCCGGCGCGGGCCTGGCCGTGAAGCTCGCCGACACCGCGTACAAGAACGTCACGTTCGCTGCCAACCCGCAGGGCCTGGTCAGCGATGCGGACATCGTGCTGTCGGTGCAGCCGCCGCCGCTCGAAGTCATCGACGCGATGAAGGAAGGATCGATCCTGATTTCCTTCGTCTACGCCCACAAGGAACCGGCGCTCACGGCCAAGCTGCGTGATCGCAAGATCACCTGCTTCGCGATGGAGCTGGTGCCGCGCATCACGCGCGCGCAGTCGATGGATGCGCTGTCGAGCCAGGCGGCACTCGCCGGCTACTACGGCGCGCTCACCGGCGCGACCAGCATCGCGCGCATGATGCCGATGACGACCTTCGCCACCGGCTCGATCCGCCCCGGCACCGTGCTGGTGATGGGCGTCGGCGTGGCCGGCCTGTCCGCCATCGCCACGGCACGCCGCATCGGCGCCAAGGTGGAAGGCTACGACGTGCGTCCCGAGGTCAAGGAGCAGGTCGAGTCGCTCGGCGCCAAGTTCATCGACACCGGCGTCGACGCCCGTGGCACCGGCGGCTATGCGCGCGAGCTGACGGCCGAGGAGAAGGAGAAGATCGCCGCGGTCGTCACCAAGCACATCCAGGCGGCCGACATCATCATCACGACGGCCGCGATTCCCGGCCGCCCCAGCCCGAAGCTGATCAGCAAGGCGCAGGTCGACGGCATGAAGGCAGGCGCGGTGATCGTCGACCTGGCGGCCGAAGGCGGCGGCAACACCGAATACACGCAGCCGGGCGAAACGATCCAGGTCGGCCAGGTGACCATCGTGGCGCCGCTGAACGTGCCCTCGCTGCTCGGCGAACACGCCAGCGAGCTGTACTCGAAGAACCAGTACAACCTGATCGAGCTGTTCGTGAAAGACAAGGCGATCAACATCGACTGGACCGACGAGGTGCTGGCCAAGACCTGCCTGACGCACGGCGGCGAGATCAAGAACGAGATGGCCAAGAAGGCCGTCGAGGGATAAGGGGAATCACATGGAAGCGCATACCGTCCTGACGGGCTTCGTCGCCCTGTACATCTTCATGCTCGCGGCCTTCACCGGCTACGAGATCATCGGCCGCGTGCCGTCGATCCTGCACACGCCGCTGATGTCGGGCAGCAACTTCGTGCACGGCATCGTCGTCGTCGGCGCCATCTACGCCACGCTCAACGCGACAACGGTGCTCGAACAGGCCATCGGGTTCTTCGGCGTGCTGCTCGGCGCGGGCAACGCCGCCGGCGGCTACGTGGTGACCGAGCGAATGCTCGAAATGTTCAAGCCTTCCGACAAGAAGAAGGGATAAGCGCCATGAGCCCGCAATTCATCATCGACGCCGCGTTCATCGCCGCCGCATTCCTGTTCATCTACGGCCTCAAGCGCATGTCGTCCCCGGTGACGGCACGCTCGGGCATCGTCGTCGCCGGCTGGGGCATGCTCGTGGCCGTCCTCGCGAGCTTCCTCTACACCTTCGGCGTAACCGAGGCGGCCAAGCCGCATCTGACGGCCAACGCCATCGTCGCGGCCGTCGCGCTGGCGGCCGGCGTTTCCTGGGCCTGGTGGAGCGGCAAGAAGGTCGAGATGACCGCGATGCCGCAGATGGTCGCGCTCTACAACGGCATGGGCGGCGGTTCCGCCGCTGCGATCGCCGCCATGGTTCTGTTGCAGCCTGCGGTCGAAGGCAGCCACGGCGACCTGCTGCACTACGGCGTCACCGTGTTCGGCGGCCTGATCGGCGCGGTCTCGCTGTCCGGCTCGCTGATCGCCTGGGCCAAGCTCGACGAGCGCATCAAGGGCACCTGGCGCTACACCGGCCTGCAGGCGGTCAACGGCGCCGTGATGCTGATCACGCTCGGCATCGGCGGCTGGATCGTGTTCGCCGCCGGTGGCCACGCGCCTCCGATGATCGTGGTCGGCTTCTTCGTCGCGGCGCTGGTGTTCGGCGTGTTCATGACCATGCCGATCGGCGGTGCCGACATGCCGGTCGTGATCTCGCTGTACAACGCCTTC
>CAZXXM010000046.1:0-13453 GCA_964644715.1 uncultured Salinisphaerales bacterium | reverse complement strand
GCGCACGCCCTTGAGCGGCTGGAGCGGCGCGTACTTGGCGCGGATCGACATCAGGCCGGGCATTTCCTCCTCGGCCATGCGGATGCGCTTGCGGCCGAATTCGGCCAGCGACATGTCGCGGACCTTGTAGTCGGTGAACGGCTTGGGCTTGAGGACGGCATTCATGGCATCGGCTCCAGAAGGTGTCGCGTGCTTACTTGAGGCCGGCGGCGTCGCGCAGCAGCGCGGCCTTGTCGGTCTTTTCCCAGCTGAACGCCGTGTGGGTCGTGGACTTCTTGACCTTCTTGCCGGCGACGGTCTCTTCCCAGTGATACGTGTGCTCGAACGGCTTGCGGCCGAAGTGGCCGTAGGACGCGGTGAGTTCGTACATCGGGTGGATCAGGTCGAGCATCTTGATGATGCCGTAGGGGCGCAGGTCGAAATGCTTGCGCACCAGCTTCTCGATGTGGTCGTCGCCGATCTTGCCGGTGCCGAACGTGGTCACCGAGATGGAGGTCGGTTCGGCCACGCCGATCGCGTACGACACCTGGATCTCGCACTTGTCGGCCAGACCCGCGGCCACGATGTTCTTGGCGACGTAGCGGCCGGCGTACGCGGCGCTGCGGTCGACCTTCGAAGGATCCTTGCCCGAGAACGCCCCGCCGCCGTGGCGCGCGTAGCCGCCGTAGGAGTCGACGATGATCTTGCGGCCGGTCAGGCCGCAGTCGCCCACCGGCCCGCCGATGACGAAGTTGCCGGTCGGATTGATGTGGAACTTGGTCTTCTTGTCGATCCACTTCTTGGGCAGGACCGGCAGGATCACTTCTTCCATCACCGCCTCGCGCAGCTTCTTGAGGCTGACTTCCGGACCGTGCTGCGTCGACAGCACCACCGCGTCGATGCCGGCGATCTTGTTGCCGTCGTAGCGCAGGGTGACCTGCGACTTGGCGTCCGGGCGCAGCCAGGCCAGCGGCGAGTTCTTCTGCTTGCGCACCTTGCTCTGGCGCTCGACCAGGCGGTGCGAGTAGTGGATCGGGGCCGGCATCAGCTCCGGCGTCTCGTTGCAGGCGAAGCCGAACATCAGGCCCTGGTCGCCGGCGCCCTGTTCCTCGGGCTTCTTGCGGTCCACGCCCATGTTGATGTCGGGCGACTGCTTGCCGACGAAGTTGAGGACACCGCAAGTGGCGCCGTCGTAGCCGACGGCGGAGTTGTCGTAGCCGATGCCGGTGATGACGCGGCGCGCGATCGCCTCGAAATCGGCCCACGCGGTGGTCGTGATCTCGCCTGCCACGACGGCGACGCCGGTCTTGACCAGGGTTTCACAGGCCACGCGGGCGCGGACGTCCTGCGCCAGGATGGCGTCGAGGATCGCGTCGGAGATCTGGTCCGCCACCTTGTCGGGATGACCTTCGGAGACGGACTCGGACGTGAACAGATAGGAAGACATCGGCAACTCCCGGGAAAGCAGGGCTTTGGTAGAGGGAAACTCGGAGGACATCCGCGTATGCGGATAGGCGAATATCGTAGCCGATGACGGCCGCCACCACATCGCCGCCCATCGGTGCGGAGCGCAGTTTCGACGCTCGCTCGTGACCGCGGCGTGACGGGGGTCTTGGACGGTCTGGCAGACTCCCCCACTCGCGCAAATTTTCCGCTCGTGACGCCATGACCGCCGCCGAACCCGCCGCCATTCCTCTGATCTACGTGCTGATCCTGCTCGGGCTGGTCGTGGCGCTGGGCGTCGCGCTGGCGATCATGCAGTTCCTGGGCCGCCGCAAGGTCGACGCTGCCCTGGTGCTGGCGCAGCAGCAGGTGCAGGCCGAAAGTCAGCGGGCCGTCGCCGCCGAGACCCGAAGCGAGGCGCAGGAAGCCCGTCTGGCCGAGCTCCGGCAACGTGCCGAAGAAGATCTCGCCGACCGGTCGCGGCGCATCACCGAGCTCGAACAGGCGATGCAGCAGGCCCAGCAGACCAGCGAGGAGCGCCTGCAGTCTTCCGCCGCCCTGCGCGAGCGATCGCTCGCCGAAGTCGTCGAGGCCAGGTCCGCCGAGCGCGAGCTGAGCAAGCAGCTCGAATGGGAGCGCGCGCAGGCGGCCGAGAAGCTGCAGCTGCTGGCCGAGGCGCGCGAGCAGATGTCGGCGCAGTTCAAGGCGCTGGCCACCGAACTGCTGGAGGAGAAGAGCAAGCGTTTCACCGAGCAGAACCAGGTCAACCTCAGCCAGATGCTCGATCCGCTGCAGGAGAAGATCCGCGCGTTCCAGGCCAAGGTCGAAGAGGTTTACGTCAACGAGACCAAGGAGCGCAGTGCCCTGGGCGAACAGGTGCGCATGCTCACGCAGCTCAACAACACCTTGAGCCAGGACGCGCAGAACCTGACCCTGGCGCTGAAGGGCGACCGCAAGGCCGTCGGCAATTTCGGCGAGATCATTCTCGACGACGTGCTGGAGAAGGCCGGCCTGCTGCGCGGTCAGCACTACGAGCGGCAGGGCGGTGTCGGCAACGCCGAAGGCCAGGGCCACTCGATCCCGGACGTCGTCATCAAGCTGCCGGGCGAACGCTTCCTGGTGGTCGACTCGAAGATGACCTTGCCGGATTACCGCGCGTTCACCGAGGCCGATACCGACGGCGACCGGGCGGCTGCGCTCAAGCGCCATCTCGCGTCGATCCGCTCGCACATCAAGGGACTGTCGGACAAGCAGTACCAGACGCTGTACGACCTGAAGTCGCTCGACTTCGTCGTGATGTTCGTGCCGTTGGAGCCGGCGTTCACGGTGGCCGTGACGCACGACAGCGAGCTGTTCCAGCACGCCTGGGAAAGGAACGTGCTGCTGGTGAGCCCGAGTACCTTGCTGTTCGTCGTGCGCACCGTGGCCAACCTGTGGCGCCAGGAAGACCTGAGCCGCAATGCCAAGGACATCTCCAACCAGGGGGCCAAGCTCTACGAGAAACTGGTGGGATTCGTCGCGGACCTCGACGAGGTGGGCAAGCGCCTCGAACAGGCGCAGCACAGCTTCGGCGATGCGCGGCGCAAGCTGCGGGACGGCTCCGGCAACCTCATCGGCCATGCCGAGAAGCTGCGCAAGCTGGGCGTCAAGCCCAGCAAGACCTTACCGATGACCTGGGTCGAGGCGGCGTCCGCCGACGACCCGGCGGGCCTGTCCGCGCCGGAAGACCCGCCGGAAGCCGATCAGCCGAAGTGACAGACGTAGTGCAGCGGCTCCAGCACTTCGATGTCGAACGAGGAGTCGCCCGCCACCTTGAAGGACTGGCCGCCCGCATAGTCCCTCGCCGCGGATTCGCCCTTCAGCGTCACGCGGCAACGGCCTTCGATCAGCTCCATGATTTCCGGCGCGCCGGTGGTGAACGTCAGCTTCGACGGCAGGATCACGCCCACGCTCTTGCGAGTCCCGTCGGCGAGCAGCACGGTGTGGCTCACGCACTTGCCGTCGAAATAGACGTTGGCTTTCTTGAGGACGGAAACCTGGTCGAACTGGGACATGGCGGGTGAGGGCGCTGGAGAAAGGGGCGCCATTCTGAGGGGATCGCGGGAGCGGGAACAGACCGCGCCCGCCGTCCCGTAGCCCGGACGAAGTCCGGGATGTCTCTTTCTGGATGGTGATCGCCCCGGACTTGGTCCGGCGCTTCTGAATGCGCGGATAAACTTCCCGCATGAGCCCGACTCCCACCGCGCGCTGTCCGCAGTGCCGCAAGCCCGCTTCCCTGGCCCCGGCCAACCGCTTCCGGCCGTTCTGCAGCGAACGCTGCAAGCTGCTGGATCTCGGCGAATGGTTCGCGGAAAAGAACGCGATCCCGGTCTCGGAATCCGACGCCGACGACGCACCGCTGCCCCATCAGGATCCGGACAGGCTCCAGTAGGCCGAGATGCCGGCCACGCCCTGCGCATAGCCGGCGAAAGCGCGCGGCTTGTCCAAGGGCGTGACGCCGCCGATGGCGTAGGCCGGGCGGTTGGACTGCGCGGCGAGCGCGGCGAATCCGTCCCAGCCCAACGTCGCGCCGCCTGGATGCGTTGCGGTGGGCGATACGCTGCCAAGTACGACGCCATCGATGCCGACGCGTTCGACGTGACGCAGCGATTCGACGTCGTGGCAGGAGGCGAATCGCAGCAGGCGCTCCGAAGCGGGTTCAGCGCTGTCGCCCGGCGGCGGCGCAGTCGCAAGCCGCGTCTGCGAATAATGCAGTCCGGTCGCACCGACCCGCCGGGCCATGGCTTCATCCCGATCCAGCACGAGCCGCAAGCCGGCGGCGGCGACGGATTCGCGCAGCGACGCGGCCAGTGCCTCGTACGCCGCATCGTGGAGCAGCGGAAGCCGCAAGCGCAGCAGCGCGCCGCGCGGCAGCCTCGGGATGCCGCTGCGGATCCGGTCGGCGTCCGCATCCGGCGGCGTGAACACATAGTCCTCGGGAAGCTGCAAGGCGCGCAGGATCGGATCGACGGTGGGCAGCACGTCGAGCGTGTGAGGCGCGTCGGGTGCCTGCCAGCTGAAGCGCTGCCCTTCGCGCGCATCCAGCTCGCCGTCCCAGCTGGTGATGAGCCAGGTGTGCAAGGTGACGATGCGTTCCTTGTACTCGTGCGTGAACAAGATCAGCGGCCGGCAGTCCTGCGTCACGATGCCGATCTCTTCCTGGAGTTCGCGCATCAGGGCTTCCCGCGGCGTCTCGCCGGCTTCGATCTTTCCGCCCGGGAATTCCCACTTCAGGGCCGCGATCTTGCCGGCCGGACGTTCGACGAGCAGCACACGGCCATCGGCATCGCGCAGGGCGCCGCAGGCGACATGGATGTGAGGCTTCGGCTGCACTGCCGGATTCACGCAAACGCTTCCGTCACCGGCACCGTTTCACATGCCGACGCGACTGCTCGAGGGATCACGTGCGGTATTCCGCGTTGATCTTCACGTAGTCGTAGCTGAAGTCGCAGGTCCACACGCGCGCGGCCGCGGTGCCGCGGCCCAGGCCGATGCGGATGCTGAATTCCTCCCGGGCGACGACGGCGGAGCCGAGCTCTTCGCGGTACGAGGGGTGCGGCTGCCCGCGTTCGATCAAGGGCACGTCGTCGAGCGCGATGCTCACCGAGCCCTGGTCGAGTCCTTCGACGCCAGCCTTGCCGATCGCCATCGCGATGCGGCCCCAGTTGGCGTCCGACGCGAACATCGCGGTCTTCACCAGCGGCGAGTGCGCCACCGAGTACGCGACCTGCCGCGCCTCGGCCTCGGTCTTCGCGCCGCCGACCTCGATCGAGATGAACTTGGTCGCGCCTTCGCCGTCGCGCACGACGGCCTGCGCGAGTTGCACGCAGACCTCGGTGATCGCGCCGAGCACAAGCGCATAGTCCGCGTGCCGTTCGTCGATCTCCTCGGAACCGGTCTTGCCGGTGGCGACCAGCACGCAGGAGTCGTTCGTCGAGGTGTCGCCGTCGACGGTGACGCAGTTGAACGACTGGCCGGCCGCCGTCACCAGCGCGCTCCGCGTCGCGGATGGCGTCAAGCGGGCATCGGTGGCGATGAACGCCAGCATCGTCGCCATGTCCGGGCAGATCATTCCCACGCCCTTGGCGATGCCGGTGACCGTGATCTCGCCCTGCGACGTCCGCACGCGTCGCGTCGCGCCCTTGGGCACGGTGTCGGTGGTCATGATGGCGCGCATCGCGTCGAGCCAGCCCGAGGGTGTCGCGGCGCTGACGGCCTGCGGCGCAGCCGCGGTCATGCGATCGACCGGCAGGCGCTGGCCGATCACGCCGGTGGAGAACGGCAGGACCGATTCCGCCGCGGCGCCGAGCGCCTGCGCCACGGCCGCGGCGGTGAGCCGTGCGTCGTCGATGCCGCCCTGGCCGGTGGCCGCGTTGGCGTTTCCGGAATTGATGACCAGCGCGCGGATCTCTTGCGCGGCGGCGAGACGCTCGCGGCAAACCTGCACGGGCGGGGCGCAGAACGCGTTGCGCGTGAAGACGCCGGCGACCCGGGCGCCCGGATCGAGCGCGATGACGAGCAGATCCTTGCGGCCCGGCTTCTTGATCGCGGCCTCGGCGACGCCGAGGCGCACGCCCGGGACAGGATGCAGGACTTCGGGAATGGAAAGATTCACGGCCATGACACGGACTCGGCGCTGCGGGGCGCGCGAGTTTATCGCGCGTCGACGACCGCAGCCCGGACGAAGTCCGGGGTTCCCCTCGCACAACGGAACGCAACCCCGGGCTTCGCCCGGCTACGTTCAGCCGTTGGCGGCGATCGCGCCGCGGCGAACGGAGCCCGGCCGGTCGATCTCGGCGGGCAGCGCGCGCAGGAACTCCAGCACGCGCGGCATCAGGCGTTCCGGCTTCGTGCGCAGCTCCATGACCGAGCGCGCGACCAGGATCTCGGCGTTCGGCAGCTGGCGCTTGAGCGCCTTGGCGTCGGCCATGTCGTGCAGCGGATCGCGTGCATGGCCGATCACCAGTGCCGGCGACTGGATGTGGCGCCGTCGCCGCACCGAGGGAACGACCGGTCCGACGAGGACGCCGTGCAGGATCGCGCGGATCACTTCAGGGTCCGCCGCCAGCGCGTTGCGCACGCTGTTGATCACCGCCCGCTTGGGCTCCGGGAGCTTCCGGAGCAGACGCGCGAAGACGCGGTACAGCGGCTTGGCGTAGTGCACGGCGACCATCAGCGGTACCAGCATCAGCGCCGCGGCCGGCACCGCGTTCTCCATCACCGGCATCTCGAGGAACAGTGCACGCACACGGTGCGGGGCCAGGCAGGCCGCGGTCAGCGTCGTGATCGCCCCGAGCGACACGCCGCCCAGGATCGCACGCTCGAGCCCGAGATGATCCATCAGCCCGAGCACCTGCTCCGCGTAGAAATCGACGCGATGCTCGGCGGCCTTGACCGGCTTGTCGCTGCGTCCGTGGCCGAGCAGGTCGAGCAGGATCACGCGATAGCCTTCGTCGGCGAGCGTGCCGGCGATGTCGCGATTGCAGTACGCGTCCATCAGGATGCCGTGCACCAGCAACACCGGCGTGCCCTGGGCCGGACCGTATACCTCGTAGCCGAGGCGGTAATGACCGTGGAAGTAGTAGCTCTGCTCCACGGGATAGACGGTGCGTTTCATTCCCGGAGCCTGACATCGACGGGAAGGGCGTGTCATTACGGGGCAACTACCGAGCAGGCAGGTCCGACGAGCGGCTACAGCGCCATGCGGGGCTGGCGTAGTTCGCATGATCGCTCGCGATCGACCTCGATAGGCTGCGCCCCAATCTACAGGGAGTGTCGAAGATGGGTTCCTCCGCAGGCTCGCCGTATCCGCAGCTTCTCGCGCCGCTCGACCTGGGCTTCACGACGCTGAAAAACCGCGTGCTGATGGGTTCGATGCACACGGGACTCGAAGATCGCACCAAGAATTTTCCGAGACTTGCCGCCTACTTCGCCGAGCGTGCGCGCGGTGGGGTCGGCCTGATGGTGACCGGAGGCTTCGCGCCGAACGTCGCAGGATGGGTGTCTCCCTTCGCCGGAAAACTCGGGACGCTCGCCGCGGCGCGCGATCACCGTGTCATCACCGATGCCGTCCATGCGGATGGCGGCAAGATCGCATTGCAGATCCTGCACGCGGGCCGCTACGGCTATCACCCGCTGGCCGTCAGCGCTTCGCGCGTGAAGAGCCCGATCTCGCCGTTCGCGCCGCGCGCGCTGAGCAGCCGGGGCGTCGAGCAGCAGATCCGCGCCTTCGTGCGCTGCGCGCAATTGTCGCGCGAGGCCGGCTACGACGGCGTCGAAGTGATGGGCTCCGAGGGCTACTTCATCAACCAGTTCCTCGTCACGCACGTGAACCGGCGCAACGACGAGTGGGGCGGCGACTACACCAATCGCATGCGTCTGCCGTTGGAGATCGTCTCGCGCATCCGCGAGGCCGTGGGCCGGGACTTCATCATCATCTACCGGATCTCGCTGCTCGATCTGATTCCGGACGGCCAGACCTGGGACGAGGTCGTGATGCTGGCCAAGGGCGTGGAGAAGGCGGGCGCCACCATTCTCAACACCGGCATCGGATGGCACGAAGCGCGCGTGCCGACGATCGCGACCTCGGTGCCGCGCGGTGCTTTCACGTGGATCACGCAGAAGCTCAAGGGCGAGGTCGGCATCCCGCTATGCACGACCAATCGCATCAATGCACCGGAAGTAGCCGAGAAGATTCTCGCCGACGGTCATGCCGACATGGTCAGCATGGCGCGGCCGTTCCTCGCCGACGCCGACTTCGTCAGGAAAGCGGCGGAAGGGCGGGCCCAGGACATCAATACCTGCATCGGCTGCAACCAGGCCTGCCTGGACCATACCTTCAAGCTCAAGATTGCGAGCTGCCTGGTGAATCCGCGTGCCTGCCACGAGACCGAATTGAGCTATGCGCCGACGGCGCGACGCAAGCGCATCGCCGTCGTCGGTGCGGGACCCGCGGGCCTCGCTGCCGCGACGGTCTGCGCGGAGCGCGGACACGACGTGGACCTGTTCGATGCGGCGACCGAGATCGGTGGCCAGTTCAACATGGCCAAGAAAATTCCGGGCAAGGAAGAGTTCTACGAGACGCTGCGCTACTTCGGCAACAAGATCATCAGCACTGGCGTGAACCTGCGCCTGAACACTCAGGTCACTTCCGAGTCGTTGCTCGCGGGCGGGTACGACGAGATCCTGCTGGCCACCGGCGTCACGCCGCGCCACATCTCGATGCCGGGGCTCGAAGACCAGCAGAAGATCGGACGCGTGCTCAGCTACGTCGACGTGCTCGCCGGCAAGGCGACGGTGGGCGCCCGTGTCGCACTGATCGGTGCGGGCGGCATCGGCTTCGACGTCGCCGAATATCTGGTTCACGACGGCCACTCGCCGACGCTCGACGCCGCCGAGTGGATGAAAGAATGGGGTGTCGCTGATCCGTCGAAAGCGCGTGGCGGTGTCGTGCGTCCGCAGCCTTCGCCGCCGGCGCGCGAGGTGTTCCTGCTGCAGCGAAAGGAGGGCAAGCCCGGTGCGGGCCTGGGCAAGACGACGGGCTGGATCCATCGCGCGGCGCTCCAGGCGAAGAAAGTGCAGACGCGCAGCGGCGTGAACTACGAATCGATCGACGAGCGCGGCTTGCTGGTCAGCTACGGCGACAAGCGGCAGAAGGCGGAGTTGATCGAAGTCGATCACATCGTGATCTGCGCGGGCCAGGAGCCGCAGCGTGCGCTGTATCAGCCGCTGCTGGCGGCTGGTGCGAAGGTTCACCTGATCGGCGGCGCCGACAAGGCGGCGGAGCTGGACGCCAAGCGCGCGATCGACCAGGGCAGCCGGCTCGCGGCGCGCCTCTGAGTCTGCTGAACTGCAGCGCGTGAAGCCGACCCTCGAACCCGCGGTGCCATCCGGATTCGCGACCGGCGATGAGCCCCGGTCGCGCGGGTGCCGATCGATCGCCGGTGCGCTCGCGGTGCTGGCGCTGCTCACCTGCACCGCCGCGATGGAGGTCTCCACGCAGACGCCGTTGGTGAAGACGCTGGAGTGCATGCGCGCCAACGCGCCCAAGCAGCTCTCGGTATCGGAGCTGCACATCGAGGCAGAAGGCGCGGGCGTCACCAACCGGGCGCTGAGCGCCTCGTTCTATAGCCGCCGCGACGAGCGCGGCCTGCGCGCGATGCTGCACATCACGGCCCCTTCCGATCTGGCGGGCATCCGGTATCTGCTGGTGGAGGACCAGCCGCAGGACGCGCTGTATCTGTACCTGCCGGCGCTCGGCAAGGTGCGCAGACTCAGCGGCGCCGGGCCCGAGGCCGAAATCGCGGGCACCGGGCTCAACTACGGCGATCTGCGGTTGATCAGCCAGGCGCTGAGCGCTTCTTCGATCACGATGGATTCGCCGGGCACGCTCGCCGGCCGCCCGGTGCATCAGCTTCGCTTCGTGCCAGCCGTGGCCGACTCTCCGTACCGACGCATCATTGCGTCGGTCGATCCGAAGAACTGCGCGATTCTTCGCGCGGAATTCCAGAACGCGGAGCGCACGATCAAGCAGTACGAAGTCGATCCCGCCAGCCTGATCCGCTCCGGCGCGTACACCTACGCCTCGCGTGCCACGCTGACCGATACCCAGCGCGGAACCCGTGCAGAGATCTCGTTGCGAGGCGTCGACACGGCGCCGAAGTTGTCGTCGCGCCTGTTCGATCCCAAGAGCTTTCAGAAGTAGCGAGGTCGGGCTGGACGCGGTCGCGACGCGTCGATGCAAGACGGCCTGCGAGTGATGACGGGTGTATCGCCGGCCTAGGACCCGCCCTAGCTTGCCGGCGCCTGGGCCAACGTCGAACCTGCCGGCATGAACGACCTGGCCATGGACCGGGCGTCATGTTGCAACCACAACAAGATCCCAGGAGAACCCACGTGAAGATCTATCACCTCAGCAGATGGACTGCGGGCCTCGGCCTGTGCGGCGCCAGCCTCCTTGCCCCCGCCGCGCTCGCCGCGACGACCGGGCACGTCGGCGTGTTCAGCGAGTACGTGTTCCGCGGCATCGTCGCCAACGGCGGCGCGGCCGTGCAGGGCGGCATCGACCATGTCGGCGACAGCGGTCTTCTGGCCGGCGTCTGGGCGACCAACACCGCGGCCTTCGGCGGCTCCGAACTCGATCTCTATGCCGGCTACCTGCACAAGTTCAGCGACACCGTGATGGCGGACATCGGCGCGCTGTACTACGTCCTGTCCGAAGACAAGGAAAGCCCGCTGTACGACGTCGACGGTGACGGCGTCGCCGAGCAGACCGATCTCGATACGCTGGAGTTTTTCGCGACGCTGTTCGCGGGCCCGGTGAAGCTGCAGGCCTATTACTCGGACGATTACGTCGGAACCGATGAAGAAGCCTTCTATTACGCAGCGACCTACACCCACAAGGTCAACGACACGATCTCGGTGGCGGGCCAGGTCGGATACACGCACGGCGACGGTGCCGAGTACTTCTACGGCGACAAGTACATCGACTACAGCGTGATGCTCAACAAGACCATCCGCGAAGGCCTGGTGTTCTCGCTCGGATTCGTCGACACGAATCTGAAGGACGAGGGCGCGTTCGTCGACGCCAAGGACGAGCCCAAGGTGATGATCAGCGCGAAGCAGACGTTCAGCTTCTGATTGCCGTATCACCCCGTAGCCCGGACGAAGTCCGGGGTTCTCTCGCAAAACGGAGCGCAAACCCGGACTTCGTCCGGGCTACGGGGGTCACCGCAGTTGGGCCAGCGAATTCCATAGCGACTCGAGACGATCGAGCACGCCCAGCCGCCCGGCCTCTTGTGCGATGAAGCGTGCGCTCTCCGGAGAAAGCCGCTTCACCAGCGGAGCGATGCGCAGACGCACGTCCTCGCGCATGCGCAGCAGCAACACGAGCAAGGGACCCCAGGTGCGCCCGGCCTGCACCGCGTCGAACACGCGGCCGAACGCGCCGTCGCTGAGCTTCTCGGCAGCCTGCGCCAGCTGCTGCTGCGCGTCGTCGTCCATCAGCGAGACCAACGGAAGCAGTCGATTCCACAGCCCATTGATGTCGGTGGCCTTGAGCACCGCTTCGAGCACGCGCGACTCGCGCAGCCGCGGCAGGTTGGCGAGGCGCTTCTGCTGCTCGGGCGGCATCATCGGCACCAGCGGGATCAGCTGATTCCACAGGTGATCGATGTCGACGGTCTTCACGATCGAGTCGAGCACCGATTCGTCGTCGAGGATCGGCAGCTTCAGCAGCCGCTGCTGATGGGCCGCGCTCATGACGCCGACGATGGGCAGCACCGCGCTCCACAGGTTCTGCGCCTGCGCGGAGCGCGCCATGCTGCCGACGATGCCATCGTCGAGGGTCGCGGCCAGCTCACCCAGTTGCTTGCGCAGTGCGGGGCTGACGTCGTTCATCAGCGCCAGTGCCTCGGACCACAGATCCTGCGACTCGTCGGCGGCCAGGAAGATGATCTGCTTGATGCGCGCTTCCGGAAGCAGACCGACCAGATCGTTGAGACGTGTCTTGTCCTCGACGAAGAAGGCGATGTGCAGAAGCGCAGCGTTGTCGGTGAGCTTTTCCATCACCGCCTTGATGGCGTCCGTGCTCACGTAGTCGACGAAACGCGCCAAGGTGACGAATTCACCGCGGCGGGCCAGCTCGAGCGCCACCTCGACGATGCGCGTGATCGGGATCCGCTTGATGACCTCGCGGACGTGGCGGGGATCGATCTCGAGCGTGACGTCAGCGAGAAAGCCGACGCGCAAACGCTGCGCGAGTTCGGCCGCCCGCTCGGGCGCGATCAGGCCGGCGACGCGTGCGCACAGGAGGTCTCCGAACACGTGCTCGGCGATCAGCGCGATCAGGGGAATCGGCAGCAGCTTGCTGGCGGCAGCGACACGCTTGAGACGCGCCTCGTCGGCGTCGAACAGGCGCGCGCTGGCTTGCTCGCGAAACGCGCGGATGCTGTCGGCGTCCGATCCGTGCAGGTAGGCGAGGTCCGCTTCACCGACGCCGAGCACGCGGGCGAGCTTGAGAATCTCGGCCTTGCGGGCGAGGCGGCTCACAGGCCGAGAATCTTGCGGATCGGCATGCGCATCAGGGCCGGGACGTGCTCCAGCGCCTTCGTCAGCGCATCGTCGAGCTGCTTCTTCTGGCGCGATCGCGCGGCGCGGAGTGCGGCCGTCAGCGCCGACAGCGCGTCCTGCGGCAGCGCCTGGAACGTTTCGGGCGGATCGCCGCCCAGTTCGCGCGCGAGTAGTTCGAAATCCGACCGTGCCATCAGGGTCCGGCCCCGGACGAGGCCCCCGCCGGTTTGCGTTCGAGCCGCAAGGTCGCCAGATCGAGATTCAGATCGGATTCCACGATCGAGGCTTTGACCGGGTGCTGCGGAAGCGCGAGGCGCAGGGGAACGCTGGTGGTGATCGGAATGCTGAACTGCTGATCGACCTTCAACGCGGTCTTCAGCGTCGTGTTCACCGGCGCGCGGATCACGTGGTGGATGCCGACGCGCAGCGGACCGTGGTACTTCAGCGGGATGTCCTGCTTGACCGGCACGACGAGCTTGACCGGCAGCCGCAGCTTCAGCGGAAGCTTGGCCTTGAAGTGAAGATTCTTGTATTTCTTCACGTTCTGGAAATTCACAGGCGCCTTGGCTTCTATCTCCGCGATGCTGTCGACCGGGATGATGCCCTCGTAGGTGATGACGGTTTCGAGCGGGACGCGGGTATCGAGATTCACGATGGTGTCGTAGGTCCCGTTCACCGGCAGGTCCAGCGTCTGTACCAGCGGAACCTGCGCGTAGATCGTGCCTTTCATCAGCACGTCGATCTTGTGGTCGGTCTTCATGACGATGTCCGCCTGCGGCGGCAATTGGATCGTCAGCGGCTGATCGGTGAGCAGAAGGCGGGCTGCGACATTCATGAAAGCCCAGTACCCGAACAGGCCGCCGATAATGATCACGCCGACGACGCCGGCGCCGAACACCGGCCATAGCCAGGGGCCGAGCCG
>CAZXXM010000045.1:0-13642 GCA_964644715.1 uncultured Salinisphaerales bacterium | reverse complement strand
CTGGTATCCCTTGCTGATGCTGCCGGTGAATCTGACGCGGCACGTCGCGAGCCGGATCGTGCCGGGCGGCAAGGCGCGCGCGGCGAGCAGCGGCCGCCGCGCTCAGGAGCGATTCCTGGCGCTGCTGTCCGGAAAAGAGGCGGCGGTCGTCGGGCAATCGGTGGGCGGGGCGCAGCCGGGGCCGGCGAAGGCATAGCAACGCATCGTCGGTGTGGTGGAGACGCCCCACACGGGGTCTGCGTACGGGTCGAGGCGGTGCAGCGAATCCTCGCGCCGTGCGATCACGAAGCCGGCGCGGATCCGGCGTATTCGCGAAGGGGTTCGAGCAGGATCTTGCGCAGCACGGCCGCGCCGGCCGGTTTCACGAGGTGATGATCGAAGCCGGCCTCGACGGATTTCTGCCGGTCCGTGTCCTGCCCCCAGCCGGTCAGCGCGACCAGTCGCGCCTGTCGTCCCCACGCCGTCTGGCGGCAGCGGCGGGCCAGCTCGTATCCGCTCATGCCCGGCATGCCGATGTCGAGGAGGGCCACCTGTGGCTGGAATTCGTCGGCCAGCAGCAGCGCGTCCGGCCCACTGTGCGCGGCGCGCACGACGTGTCCGAGCGACTCGACGAGCATGCAGACGATGCGCGCCGCGTCCTCGTTGTCGTCCACGATCAGCACGCGGCGCGCGGGCGCGGTGCCGGTCGGGCCGGACGCGATCGCCGGATCGTCCGGAACCTCGTCGGTCGACAGCGGCAGGCGGATCGTGATGCAGCTTCCCTGGCCGGCGCCCTCGCTCGACGCCTCGATCGATCCGCCGTGCATCTCGACCAGGCGCTTGGCGACGTTCAGGCCGATGCCCAGCCCGCCATAGCTGCGCTCCACGCGGGTGTCGGCCTGCGCGAACATGTCGAAGGCGCGCAGCAGCATCGGTGCCGACATGCCGATGCCGCGATCGCTGATCCGGATGCAGGCGAACGGCGGTTGTTCGCTGACGGTGACGTCGATCGGCGTGCCGTCCGGCGAGAACTTGGCGGCGTTGTTGAGCACGTTCGACAGCACCTGCGTCAGGCGGGTGGCGTCGGCGTCGAGGATCAGCGCGCGCGCCGGCAGGCTCAGGCGCAGCGGGTGGGCGCCGTTCTCGATCGCCGGGCGGCTGGTTTCCAGCGCGGTGTTGATCACCGTCGCCAGGCGCGTGGGCGCCCTGCGCAACACCACGCGATCGCTGCGCACGCGGTTGAGATCCATCAGGTCGTCGAGCAGGCGCACCATGTGAGCGGTCTGCCGCTCGATGGTGGCGAGCGCAGATTCCCGGGCCTCCTCGCGGGCGCCTGGCATGCGCAGCACCTGGATGCCGTTGGCGATCGGCGCCAGCGGATTGCGGAGCTCGTGCGCGAGCGTCGCCAGGAAGCGATGGATCTTCTCGGTGGCCTGATGCGAGTCGTCGATGTCGGTGGCGGTGCCGAACCAGCGATAGACCTCGCCGCGCCCGGTCCGCTGCGGCGTGTTGACGAGCTGGAACCACCGGTAATCGCCGTCGGCGTTGCGGATGCGGGCTTCGGCGCGCATGTCCTGGCCGGTTTCCACCGCGGTTCGCAGGGTCGCCATGTACGGCCCGATGTCCTCCGGGTGAATCACCTTCACCCAGTCCCAGCCCAGCGCGCCGGTGGGTGCGGCACCGCAGTAGTCGTAGTAGCGGCGATTGATCCACACGGTTTCGCCGCCGCTGCTGAGCTCCCAGGCGATGTGCGGCAGCGCTTCGGCGAACTGGTGCAGGCGCGCCTCGCGATCGCGAAGCTCGTCGTTCGAACGCTCGTAGTCGGTCACGTCCTCGCTGGCGCCGACCCATTCGCGCAGCCGGCCGTGCTCGTCGAGCATCGGCACCGCGCGGGCCCGCATGTGCCGGTATTCGCCGTCGTGGCGGCGCATCCGGTAGCGGATGTCCGCCGGCGCCTGCCGTTGCAGGTAGCCGGTCCACTCGGCCAGCACGCGCAGGTAGTCGTCCGGATGCAGCGCGCGCGCCCAGCCGTCGCCGCGGATCTGGTCGAAGCTCATGCCGGTGAAACCCTGCAGGCCGGCCTGCTCTTCTTCGACCTTTCCCTCCGCGGACAGCACCCAGACCACGGTGCTGGTGACCGAGACCAGCGCCCGGAAGCGGGCTTCGTTGGAGGGTCCGGGGATGAACGTCATGGCAGATCGAACGGGCTCAGGGAGCGTTCCGAAGGCGCGCACGCCGACGTCATACGCTAACGCGGTTCGACGGTGGCGGAAACCGTTTCGCCGGGTGGAATCCGCGCGCGGCGGACGCGCCACCACGGCGGCAGCAGTGCGCGCACGGAGCGCCGTTCGAAGCGGTCGTCGATCAGCAGCAGCGTGCCCTCGTCGCTGGCGGTCCGGATGACGCGCCCGGCCGCCTGCACGACCTTCTGGATGCCCGGGTAGAAGTACGTGTAGTCGTAGCCCTTGCCGAACAGGCGCTCGATGCAGTCCTTCATCTGCTCGTTGACCGGATTCACCTGCGGTTGCCCCAGGGTCGCCACGAAGGCCCCGATCAGGCGCCTCCCGGGCAGATCGATGCCCTCGGCGAACGCACCGCCCAGCACGGCGAATCCGACGCCCCGGCCCTCGTCCACGAAACGCGCGAGGAAGTCGGCGCGGGCCGCCTCGTCCATGCCGCGCGTCTGGCTCCATTGCGGGATGCCGGGGTGGCGCGCCGCGAGGCCGGCGGCGACCTCGTGCAGGTAGTCGAAGCTGCTGAAGAACGCGAGATAGTTGCCGGGGCGCTCGCGGTACTGCGCGGCGATCACGTCGGCGATCGGTGCCACCGAGCGCGCGCGGTCGGCAAAACGCGTGGAGACGTGCCCCACCGAGCGGACGTCGAGCTGCTCCGGAGAAAACGGCGAGGCCACGTCCAGCGTCCGTGCGCCTTCCGGTACACCGAGCAGGTCGCGATAGAACGGCGTCGGGCTCAAGGTCGCGGAGAACAGCACTGCGCTCTGCGCCGCCTCCAGCCGAGCGGACAGGAACGGCGCCGGCACGACGTTGCGCAGGCACAGCGTGGCCGACGGCTTGGAGCGCCGTCCACCGATGCGGCGCAGGCTGACGTCGAAGATCGAATGCGGACCGAACACGTCGGCCAGTGCGCGGAAATGCTGGGCCTCGAACAGGAACTCCTGCAGCCCGGCGTCGTCACGGTCAGCGGCCTCGCCCAGGTGATCCGTGATCGCCGAGCACAGCTTGCCCAGGGCTTCGATCAGCGCTGGCGGCGGCGCGGCATGGACCTGGTATTCGGCGTCCTGATCGCGCACCAGGCGGTTCCATTCGCGGTTCACGCGATCCATCGCCGTCTTCAGCGCGAGCGGCGCGCCGGCGCGCACTGCGGCGAAGCGCGCCTGGTCGAGCTCCGCCGAGTACATCGCGCGACCGCGCTCGAGCAGGTTGTGCGCCTCGTCCACCAGCAGCGCGGACTTCCAGTCGTTCGCCGCGGTCAGCCCGTGGAGCAGCGCGCTGCCGTCGAAGTAATAGTTGTAGTCGCCGACGATCACGTCCGACCAGCGCGCCAGCTCCTGGCCGAGGTAGTACGGGCAGACCGCGTGTTCGGCGGCGATGCGGCGAACCGCGGCCTGGTCGAGCTGCGACGTGGCCACCGCCGCGGCACGCGCCGCCGGCAGGCGATCGTAGAAGCCCTTCGCCAGCGGACAGGACTCGCCATGGCAGGCCTTGTCCGGATTCACGCAGGCCTTGTCGCGCGCCACCAGTTCGAGCGTGCGCAGCGGCGTTCCGGATGCATCGGTGCGCAGGCGCCGCACGGCATCCAGCGCCAGCTGTCGTCCCGGTGTCTTCGCGGTCAGGAAGAAGATGCGGTCGATCTCGCCGCGCGCGCAGGCCTTGAGCAAGGGGAACAGCGTGCCGAGCGTCTTGCCGATCCCGGTCGGTGCCTGCGCCATCAGGCAGCCGCCATCGCGGCCGATGCGGAACACCGCTTCGGCGAGATGACGCTGTCCGGCGTGGAAATCCGCGAAGGGGAACGCGAGATTCGCGAGGCCCTCGTTTCGCCGCCGGCGGTGCGCCTGCTCCTGGCGCGCCCAGACCAGGAAGCGCTCGCAGTGCTCGTCGAAGAAGCGCTGCAGGTCGTCCGCGGAGTGGACTTCGCAGAACGACGTCTCCTTCTCGCGCACGATGTCGAAGTAGGTCAGCTTCAGGTTGAGCTGCGCGAGCCCTCTGTCGCGGCAGTGCATCGCGCCATAGAGCTTGAGCTGCGCCCAGTGCAGCGCGGTGTGCTGGGCGGGAATGCGATCGAGTCTTCCGCGGAACGTCTTGATCTCTTCCAGCTCGCGGCCGTCGGCCGAGCCGCCGTCCGCGCGGCCGCGCAGCAGCAAGCTTTCATGGCGCGCGGTCAGCGACAGTTCGCGCAGATAGCCGGCGCCGCGGCGCGCCTGCACGCGTGCGTGCCCCGCGATGCCCTCCTCGGCGGTCGGTGCCGGCGTGAAGCGCAGATCGAGATCGCCGGTCTTGGCAGTGAACTCCACCATCTCGCGTACCGAGATGCGGTAGGTGTCGGCGGCCGCGGACTCGCTCATGCGTCGCTGGCGCCCAGCAGGCCCTGCTCGTCGTCCACGCCATCGATGAATTCCGCGCCGCGTCGCGCCAGGCTCATCCACTCGGCGATGCCGAGCTGCACCGCGCGACGTGGCGACGGGCGCGCGAGTCGCAGGCCGGTTTCGCCGGCGTACAGCAGGCCGCAGTCTTCCGGGATCTCGTGGGCGGTCGCCAGGCCATCGGGCATCACGTAGAAGAACTCCGAGGACAGCGCCTGGTAGGCGGCACGCTTGTCCGGGTTCTTCAGGTCCGACAGCAGATCGGCGCGACGCACTTTCACCTCGTGAATCACCGGCTGCGCGTAGGCGGCCACCGAGGTGTGGCGGATCGAATAGACGTCGGGCCGGCAGGGCTTCCAGCCATCACCGACCCGGCCCCTGAGCATCAGGTTCCGGTACGCGAGTCGGCCGGCGCGCGCGAGGTCCTGCGTGACCTGCAGGACCAGCGCTTCGTGCGTGTCGAAGGCCCGTCGATTGCGCACCAGGCAGACCCCCAGCGCCTGCAGCCCGGAATCGGTGACGCGGATGAGTCCGGGATCGGACGCGTTGCGCCAGACGCGTTCGATCAAGCCGGCGTTGAGCAGGTCGATCTCGATGCTGTCCTGGCAGGGCCAGCCGGCGGACCGGTAATAGTCGCGCAGCCGCCGGCCGTGGGAACGGGGCAAGACGGTGTGCGGGGCGTCCTTCATGCGCGGCCGATTATCGCGCGATGACGGCGGCTTGCGGCGTGCAGGAACATCGCGTGCCGCTCTGCACGAGTCGCCGGGCCGGACCGCGCCGCGCGCTCCGGGACGAGAGGAAATTCGTGACCGGAAATGCTGCCCGCCGGAAGGCATCGAGGCTATCCTCGAACGACCATGCGCGTGGTCCGCTGCCAGGAATGCGAAGTCCCCATTAGCCTGTATTGCAGGAAGTGCCCGAACTGCTGCGCGCGCAACCCCGCCTTCCGGCGCCGCTCACCGATGGCGATGGTCGTCCTGGCGTTGCTGATGGCGCTGGCGGTGTTCATCGTCAAGAACCTGAAGTCCGACGACGGCGCGCCGCCGTCGCCGTCCGACGTCGGATCGCTGCAACGCGCGGGGCAGCCTCCGCCGGGTTGACAGGCTCTAAACCGTCGCCGGCCCGCGCGTGAGTTCCGACAGGATCTTCTGCAGCGCGATGCCGTCGATCGGTTTCACGAGATGGCGGTCGAAGCCGGCCTCGCGCGTTCTCTGCCGGTCGTTCTCGTCGTCCCAGCCCGTGAGGGCGATCAGCGCGACATCGCGGCCCCAGGCCTGCTCGCGGATTCTCCGCGCGGCCTGGTAGCCGTCGAGCTTGGGCAGGCCCAGATCCAGCACGATGACGTCGGGCCGGAACGCGGCGCCGACTTCCAGTGCCTCGAGCCCGTCGTAGGCGGTGTGGGTCTGGTCGCCCTCCATCTGCAGCAGGATCGCCAGCGAATCGGCGGAATCGTGGTTGTCGTCGACGACCAGGATCCGGCGCCGGGACCTGGCGCCGCCGGCTTGCGTCTCGATTGCCGGCGCGTCGGGAACGCGTGACATGCCACCGGGCTCGGCGGGTGGCGGCGCACTGGAGATCGCAAGATGGGCCCGGCGCGGCAGCGCGACACGGAACACCGTGCGACGGTTGCCTTCCACGTGCACGCCGATCTCGCCGCCGTGCGCGTCGACGATCTGCCGGACGATGTAGAGCCCCAGGCCCAGGCCTTCGCCACGGGCGCGCTGGCGGCGGCCGCCACCGAAGGGATCGAAGACATGCGGCAGCGATTCGGCCGGGATCGGTCCGGAGTTGCTCACGGTCAGCGTGACCGTGTTCGCCTGCGTGCCGTCGAGCAGTATCTGGATCGCCTGATCGGGTTCGCCGTGCTGCAGCGCGTTGCCGACCAGGTTGGACAGCACCTGCGCCAGGCGATCGGAATCCCAGTCGCCCGACAGGTCGCCGAGCCGGCGCACCTCGATCGTCGACGAAGGTGCGAGCGCGAGGTGTTCCTGCACGGTCGCCGCCAGCAGCCGTTCGAGATCCACCGTCTCGTGTTTGAGCGCGATGCCGCCGGCCAGGCGCGCGCGCGCGAGGTCCAGCACGTTCTCGATCAGCGTCTGCATGCGCCGGCCACTCGACTGGATGCGATCGGCGACGTCGAGAACCCGGGCTTCGCCACCGGACTTCTGCAGGATCTCCGCGGACGTCAGGATGGTGTTGAGCGGCGTGCGCAGGTCGTGGCCGAGGATGGCCACGAACATCTCGTTGAGGCGAAGCGTCTCGGTGCGTTCCTTCAAATCTTCGGCCAGCTGCAGCTTCTGGCGATACAGCTGGAAGAACACCGAGGCCTTGTTGGTCAGGATCAGCGGATCCACCGGCTTGTGCAGGAAATCCACCGCGCCGGTCTCGTAGCCCTTGAACACGCGATGCGGCTCGTGCGTGCCGGCGGTGACGAAGATGATCGGGATGTTGCGCGTGCGTTCGCTGCCGCGCATGAACTCCGCCAGCTGGAAGCCGTCGATGTCCGGCATCTGCACGTCCAGCAGCGCCAGCGCGAAGTCGTGGACCAGCAGCAGTTCCAGCGCCTCGGAGCCGGAGTGCGCCTTGAACAATTCCACGCCGTCCTGTTCGAGCACCGCGCCGAGCGCGACGAGGTTCTCTTCGAGATCGTCGACCAGCAGGCATTTGACCGGAGCACGCATGCGATCAGGGCTCCGGCGTGACGCGAACGGGTTCGTGCGCCGCCGCGACGGGCGCGAGGCCGCGCAGCAACTCGGCGATGGCGCGCGGGTGCAGCACGAAATCCGGGCGATGCAGGCGGATCGCCGCCTGCGGCATCACCGGCGCTTCCGCGCTTTCCGGATCCTGCACGACGGTGGTGCCGTTGGCCGCGCGCACCGCCAGCAGTCCCGCCGCGCCGTCCTCGTTCCATCCGGTCAGCAGGATGCCGAGCAGCCGGTCGCGGTAGGCGTCGGCGGCGGACTGGAACAGCACGTCGATCGAGGGGCGCGAGAACTGCACCAGGTCGTCGACCGACAGCGCGATGCGCGGCCCCGGCTCGATCAGCAGGTGATAGTTCGGCGGTGCGAAATAGATCGTGCCCGGATCGATCGGCTCCTTGTCCTCGGCTTCGCGCACCGGCAGCCGACATTTGCGGCTGAAGATCTCGACCAGGATGCTCGGCCGGTCGGGCGGCTGGTGCAGCACCACGAAGACCGCCGCGCGAAGGGTTTCGGGCAGCGCCGGCAGCAAGGTCGAGAGCACCTCGACGCCGCCGGCCGAGGCGCCGATGACGACGGCGCCGAACCGCGGGCTCAGCGAAGCGGCGGCGTTCAACTGCGATCCTTCCGCTGGAAGACGCGCTCCTCGCGCGACACCACCGAGAACGCATCCGCGTGCGCCGAGAAGCGCAGCGACTCCTTCGAGCCCAGGCCGAGAAAGCCCTTGCGGCACAGGGCGTCCGCGAACAGGCCCAGGGCGCGATCCTGCAATTCGCGGTTGAAGTAGATCAGCACGTTCCGGCACGACACCAGCTGCACCTCGGCGAACACGCTGTCGGTGGCCAGGCTGTGATCCGAGAACACGATGTGCTTCTTGAGCGACTTGTCGATCGCCGCGCGCCCGAACGCCGCCGTGTAGTAGTCGGACAGCGAAGAGTGTCCGCCAGAGCGGCGATGGCTTTCGGTGAACGCCGGCATTCGCTCGATATCGAACACGCCGGCTTCGGCGCGTTGCAGCGCCTGCGGATTGATGTCGGTGGCGTAGATCAGGCTGCGGCCGAGCAGGCCCTCCTCCCGCAGCAGGATGGCCAGCGAATACACCTCTTCGCCGGTGCTGCAGCCGGCCACCCAGATCTTCAGCGACGGATAGGTGCGCAGCAGCGGCACCACGTGCTCGCGCAGGGCGCGGAAGTAGCCGGGATCGCGGAACATCTCGGTGACCTGCACCGTCAGGTAGTCGAGCAGCAGCGGGAACACGGCCGGCTCGTGCAGGATGCGCTGCTGGAGTTGCGAGAGGGTGAGACAGTCGAAGCGGACCATCGCCGCGGTCAGGCGCCGCTTCAGCGACGCGTGGGCGTACCCGCGAAAGTCGTAGTGGTACTTGAGATAGATCGCTTCGAGCAGCAGCGGGAGTTCGATCTCGAAGTCCCGCGACGCGCCGGGCGGCAACGGGTCTAGTGCGGCATCCATACCCGCACCAGCGACAGCAGCTTGTCCACGTCCAGCGGTTTGGCGATGTAGTCGTTGGCGCCGGCGGCCAGGCACTTTTCCTGGTCGTCCCGCATCGCCTTGGCCGTGAGCGCGATGATCGGCAGCTTGCGGAACTCGGCGCGCTTGCGGATCTCGCGCATCGCGGTGAAGCCGTCCATCTCCGGCATCATGATGTCCATCAGCACCAGGTCGATGGGCCGTTCGTTCGGCACCGGCTTGCGCGTGAGCGCCTCGATCGCCTCGCGGCCGTTGCGCGCGATCTCGATCTTCGCGCCCCGCGGTTCGAGCACGCTGCTGAGCGCGAAGATGTTGCGCACGTCGTCCTCGACCACCAGGATCCGCCGGCCTTCGAGCGCGGTGTCGCGATCGCGCGCGGCCTTGAGCATGCGCTGGCTCTCCGGGGGAAGGCTGGCCTCCACCTGGTGGACGAACAGCATCACCTCGTCGAGCAGGCGTTCGGGCGAGCGCGCGTCCTTGACGATGATCGCGCGCGAGAACTTGCGCAGCCGCTGTTCCTCTTCGCGCGTCAGCGAGCGGCCGGTGTAGACGATGACCGGCGGGAAGGACACGCCTTCCTGCTCCGTCATGCGTTCGAGCAGCTGGTAGCCGCTGAAATCGGGCAGGTTCAGGTCCATCACCATGCAGTCGAAGGTGTAGGACCGGAGCTGTTCGAGCGCGGCCCCGGCGCTGTCGACGGCGACGATCTGCACCTCGGCGCTGCCGAGCAGCTGATGAATGGCATCGCGCTGGCGTGCATCGTCCTCGACCACCAGGACGCGCTTGAGCCCCTGCGAGAACTTCGCCTCGAGCCGCCGGAAGGCCTCGACCAGGGCTTCGCGCTGGACCGGCTTGAGCGCGTAGCCGACGGCGCCCAGTTCCAGCGCCTCGCGCGAGTAGTCCATCACTGAGGCCACGTGCACCGGGATGTGGCGTGTCTGCGGCGTGCGCTTGAGCTGGTCGAGCACGCCCATGCCCGAGTGATCGGGCAGGTTCATGTCGAGCACGATCGCATTCGGGCGGTAGGTCATCGCCGCGGCCAGGCCGTCGCTGGCCGTCTGCGTGACGATGCACTGGAAGTTCATCTCGCGCGCGATGTCGCGCAGGATCAACGCGAAGTGCGTGTCGTCCTCGATGACCAGCAGCACGCGGCCGCCCGGCTTGAGGACGTCACGGTCGTCCTCGATCAGGCCGCGTTGCACCGCGCCGGCGGCGGGGGCCCGCGCGGAACGCGGCGCTTCGACGACGGCCGGCGGCGGCGGCGTCAGCGTGGCAATCGGCGGCACGGGTTCGTCTGCGGCGCGCGCCGTGTAGACGCGCGGCAGGATCAGCGTGAATACGCTGCCTTCGCCCAGCGTGCTGTGCACCGTGATCTCGCCGCCGAGCAGGTGCGCGAGGTCACGCGAGATCGACAGGCCCAGGCCGGTGCCGCCGTAGCGGCGATGCACGCTGCCGTCGGCCTGGCGGAACGCATCGAAGATGATGCCCTGCTGATCCTTGGCGATGCCGACGCCGGTGTCGCGCACCGCGAAATGCAGCGTGTCGTCGGCGCCCGGGTAGATGCGCAACGAAACCTCGCCACGGTCGGTGAATTTGAGCGCGTTCGACAGCAGGTTCTTCAGCACCTGGCCGAGCCGCTGCGGATCGGTATCGATGCGATCGGCCGTGCCCGGTTCCACCGAAAGCCGCAGCGCGATCTTCTTCTGCCGGGCCAGCGGCTCGAATCCCCGCAGCAGATTCTCGGCCGTACGGCCCACCAGCAGCGACTCGACGTTGAGCTCGACCTGGCCCGCCTCGATCTTCGCCAGGTCCAGGATGTCGTTGATCAGCGCGAGCAGATCCTGGTTGGCCGACGTGATGGTCTGCGCGAAACGGACCTGCTCGTCGCTCAGGTTCCCGCTCTTGTTGTCGGCCAGCACCTTGGCCAGGATCAGCGAGGAATTCAGCGGCGTGCGCAGCTCGTGGCTCATGTTGGCCAGGAACTCGCTCTTGTACTGGCTGGCGCGTTCGAGTTCGTCGGCCTTCTCGGTCAGCGCCACCTGCGCGCGGGCGAGATCGTCCTTCTGCGCCTCGAGCATCTGCATCTGTTCTTCGAGCTGCGAATTGGTCTGCTCGAGCTCGACCTGCTGTCCCTCGAGCTGCGCCTGGGACATTTTCAGTGCGCGGCCCTGTTCTTCCAGTTCCTCGTTGCTGACGCGCAGCTCTTCCTGCTGCGTCTGCAGTTCCTCGGACTGGCGCTGCGTTTCTTCGAGCAGCTGCTCCAGGCGCGTGCGGTCCTTCGATCCGCGCACTGCGGCGCCGAGCATTTCGGAGACGCGCGCGAGCAGTTCCTGGTCGGCCGCCGTGACGGTTCGGAAGAAGCCGAGTTCGATCACCGCCTGCACCGCGCCGTCGACCGAGGCGGGGGCGATCAGCAGGCTGCGGGTCTCGCTGCGTCCAGTGGCCGAACTCACCGGCAGATAGCCGGGCGGGACGTCCGTGACCCGCATCGGCACGTTCTGGCGAGCGGCTTCGCCGAGCAGTGTCTGGCCGGTTCGCAGCGTCGCTGCTTCCGCGTCGGCCGGAAGCGCGTAGGCGGCGAAGCGGCGGAAGCTTCCGAAGTCTTCGGCGATGTAGATCGCGCCGACCTGCGCATGCAAGTAATTGGCGAGAAAGTCGAGCACGCTGTCGCCGAGCTGGTCGAGCCGCTGTTCGCCCTGGATGCGGCTGGCCAGACGGACCTGGCCGGCGCGGACCCAGGCCAGCGTCTGCTTGGCGCGATGATCGCGCGAGGCCAGGATGCTGGCGGCGACGATCAGCAGCAGCAGCAGCGCGGATCCGCCCGAGCTGACCCAGAACGAAACCTCGACCGCGCGATTCCAGTTCTCTTCGCGGGCGGCCAGCAACGTACGCTCTTCGAGATCGAGTGTCGCGACCATCTGGCGTGCCGCGTCCATCGCCGTCTTGCCGCGATCGGTGCGGACCAGCGCGAGCGCTTCGGCCCCCTTGCCGCCGCGATACAGGGCGATGGTCTGTTCCATCTCCACGAACTTCTCGGCGGTCAGTTGTTCGAGGCGATCGATGGCGGCTGCCTGCCGCAGGTTTCCGGCCGTCAGCCTGCGCACCGACGCGATCTGTTCCGGCAGCTTGCGCTGGGCCAGCATGTACGGCTCCAGGTACGCGTCGTCCCCGGTGAGCAGGAAGCCGCGCTGGCCGGTCTCGGCGTTGTTGAGGCTGGCCTGGATCGCGGTGACCTGGGCGATCACTTCGAGCGTGCGGGTCACGTCCTCCCGCGCGGTCGCGCGGGCATTGAGCGAGCGGGCCGACAACAGCGCGAGCATGCCGACGACGAACGTGGCCAGTAGCAAGCCGACGAGCGTCCCCATCGGCAGGTAGGTGAATCGTTGCCTGGCGATGTCGGCATCCGCGTTCACGGCGCGGTCGGTCGTCGATGTCACGTTCAAGCGTCCCCGAATGGTGTGAGCACGACACCGGTGTCCCGTGGTCCCGAGACGCTGGCTCCGTCCGTCGGCGGGTTTCGTATCGTCGTCATCGCGGCGTGTTTCCCGGCACGTGGGCCGGCTGCCGCAGCGCTGGATATTCGCCTTTCGGCCTGCGGCGGGCAACGTGGGCAAATTGCAAATACGCGGCCTTGCAAGCCGCCACCGCGGTCGCGTCCTCGACGCTCGCGATCGTTCGGGACGCGGACCTCGCACGACCACGGCGCGAGGCCGGAACGCAAGTGCGTCCGGCCTTGTCGTAAGCGCGCAGATCGGAGGGAGCTTGCGGTCGTACGGGCGGTTTCCCGCGACGAGGGCGGCTCCTTCATACTGTTCGCCGCTGCACGTTCACGCCACTCGACTCACGCTCACAGATGACCGAAGAAGAACTTCGCGCCGCCCCCGAATCGGACTACATGTCGCCCGCTCAGCTGAGCTTCTTCCGCGAACGCCTGCTGGCGATGCGCGAAGAACTCAGGACTCGACAAGTGGAATTGCGCGAAAATCTCGAGACCGCCGACGTCCCGACCGATCCGGCGGATCGCGCGACGCGCGAAGAACAGGAATGGCTGGAAATGCGGTTGCGCGAGCGCGAATCGACGCTGCTGCAGAAGATCGACGAATCGCTGCGCCGCATCCACGCCAAGGAATACGGCTATTGCACGAAGTCCGGCGAGCCCATCGGGATCTCGCGCCTGCTCGCGCGACCGACCGCGACGACGGCGGTCTACACCTGATCCTCCGGTAGCCCGGACTGCGTTCGGGCTACGGCCGACGGACACAGAATGGTTGGTCCCCAATTCGCGGGGCCCCTCCTTAAGGCGCAGCTTCCAGAGGGCAAGCGGGCCCGCGAGCCGGAGTTTGCGTGGGTATCGTGAAAAAACGGTTCAACGCATAGGCGCAAAGGACGCAAGGACTCTGTCTCGACGTTCCTTTGCGTTCTCTGCGTCTTTGCGTTCAAAGATTCTTTGGAGACGACTCGCGCCTGTTGCAGGCACTCCTCTCCCTCCATCCAGCCAAAAGCCAAAAAAATGGCCCCCTTGGGGAGAGGGGGCCTATCGGTCGGACGGCCTGGGGGGAAGGCCTTAGGGGGAACCCTGAGGGAGGCAGGGATTTCCGACCGACGAGATCAGCTTATGGCGCCGCCATGAAGGTCGACTGAACGGGAAGCGCGCCGTGGCGCGCCTCCCGCAGCCTTCAGGTCAGCAGCGCGACGAGGATGATGACGGGAATGGGAATGCCGAGCAGCCAGAGCAGGATCGATTGCATGGTAGGTCTCTCCGAGTTCGTGGATGGATCAACGCGGCCAGGCATTGCGATGCCGGCCACCCAGGGTCGCGGTCCAGGTCGCGGCGAACGCGCCGACCAGCAGCGACACGAAAAGCCACAGCGAAATC
>CAZXXM010000044.1:0-13704 GCA_964644715.1 uncultured Salinisphaerales bacterium | reverse complement strand
GTTGGCAGTCGATCCAGTGGCAGTGCGCGCGCGACTCGTCGAATTCGCACGCCGCATGTTCGGGGTGCCGTACCCGCGCATCCGCTCCTCGGGCGGCAGCGGCAACGCGGAGCTCTACGGTAGCGACGCGGCCGATCCGCGCGGCGTGGCCGCGCTCAAGGCCGCGACGGACTGCCTGCTGCCGGTGCCGGCCTTCCTGTCGATGATTCCGGGCAACGTCGCGCCCGAGGCGGCGCAGATCGACGTGCCGGTGTTCCTCGGCCTGGGCGAGCGCGACATGGCAGGGCCGCCGGCCGAGGCGCCGCGCGCCTTCGGCGCGAGTCCTGGCGTTCGGCTCGAAGTGCTGCCGGGCGCCGGGCACAGCCATTTCCTGTTCGCGTCGCGAGTCGTGCTGTTCGATCGCCTGGCCGAGTGGGCGACGGGTGTGGCGTCGAAATGAGCGCTCCGTCGCGCGATTCAGGCCTGATCCCGGCGTAGCGTCTCCGGCCGGACGTCGAGCTGTTCGAGGCGCGCGTCCAGCAGCCCGGGGAAGCGTCCGTACCAAGTCGCGTTGAGCGGCGAGGGATGCGGCAGCGGATGCAGATGGAATGTTCGCGACGCGCCCCCGGCGCTGCGCAGCTCGACGTCGATCGAACATGTGAAGCGATCCTCGCGCGCCCAGAACGCGTCCAGACGCTCGCGTGTTTCGCGCGCTTGCAAGATGCCGAACCACAGGAAGGCCTCGCGACCGAGCGTGATCAGGTTCTGGCCCCGCCATCGTTCGACCAGCAGTTCCACCATCGCCGGGTGAAAGCGCTGCTTCACCTTCGTCGACCAGGCCTTGTTGCCGAGCGGCTTGTACGGAACGGTGTTGGCCCAGAAGAAATCGCGACCGATCGCGCGCGAGGTCTCGAAGTCCGGCAGCGGCTCACCGTGGTGCAGGCAGCGATACAGGGCGCGTCGCACGAGCTGGCCGCCGGCGCCGATGAAGGGCTCGCCGTGCTGAACCTCGTCGCGTCCCGGGTCGCGGCCGAAGAAGCCGACCCGCGCGTCGGCGGCGCCGAGCCCGACGATCGGTTCGAGCGGATCCTTGCCGAAGCGCGCGTAGACCTCCTCGTCGATGCCGTCGGTGATCTGCGCGAGATCGCGGAAGATCTTCCGCTGCGCTGAGCTCAATCCCATGTGGCTTCGTTTCCGTCCGCGGCGGTCCTCACGCCGCGCCCCGAGTTTTCTTCTTCGCGCGTTCGGACTTGGTGGATACCGCTTCTTCCAGCTCCTCCAGCGCCTCGCCCGCGTAGACCGCGATGCGCTGCATGTGCGGCAGCGAGGTGCGGCAACCGATGAAGCCGAAGTTCAGCGTGTCGGCGTAGCCGGTGCAGGTGATGTTGAGGGCCTGTCCGTGCGTGATCAGGGACACCGGGTAGCTGGCGACCATGCGCGCGCCGTGCAGATACAGCGCGTGGTCGGGTCCCGGGACGTTGGAGATCGTGATGTTGAACACCGGCCGCGTGCGACCGCCCAGGCCCGTCATCAGCTGCACCATGTACGGACCCATGAATGCCATCGTGTACCCCTCGATGACGTTCTTCGGCAGGCTCTGCAGGTGCTCCTTGGCGCGCCGGGTCGACGCCGTGATCGCCTGCAGCCGGATCACCGGGTCCGCGATGTCGGTGGCCAGGGTCGAGATGATGAAGCTGATGGCGTTCCCGGTTTCCTGGTCGTCCTTGGGGCGTACCGACACCGGAATGCCGGCGGTGAGCGACGTGGCCGGCAGGGCGTTCGCCTCCTTCAGGAAGCGCCGCAGCGCGCCGCCGCAGACCGCCAGCACGACGTCGTTGAGCGTAGCGTCGCCGGCCCTTGCGATCTTCTTGATGCGGTCGATCGAATAGCTCTGCGTAGCGAAGCGGCGCTGGCCGGTGATGCGGCCGTTGAGCAGCGATTTGGGCGCCTTGAACGGCACACCCATCGGGTCTTCCTTGCGGCGCGAGGCCTTCACCAGTTCGACCAGGGCCTTGATCAGCGTGGGCGCGCTGCCCGGCTGCTTGGGAACCGCGGCCAGCGCCTGGCCGACCGCGGCCTCGGTGGTGGCCACGGGCGCAGTGTTCAGCGGGCGCTTCTCGCGCGGCACCGCCCAGAACGGCGGGCGCTCGCCGTCGTCCGGATCCCGGGACAGCACGCGCACAAGCTCGCGCATCGCGCTGACGCCATCGATCAGCGCGTGGTGGACCTTTACGTAGAGCGCGAACTTGTCGTCCTCGAGACCCTGGATGATGTGGCACTCCCAGGGCGGACGGCGGAAGTCGAGCGGGTGGCTGTGCAGGCGCGCGATCAGCACGCCGAGTTCACGCTCGCCGCCGGGCCACGGCAGCGCCGACAGGCGCAGGTGATAGTCGAGATCGAGGTCCCGGTCCTCGATCCAGACCGGCGCCAGGGCCTTGAGACGGGTCGACTTCAGCCGCCGGTTCCACGGTGCGTGGAATTCGCGGTGTTCGCGGAATTCGGCAATCAGCTGCTGGAAGAAATCGGGCGGCGCGTTCTTCGGCAGTTCGAAGATCATCAGGCCGCCGACGTGCATCGGGGTCTGGTGCGACTCCACGTACAGCCAGGACGCGTCCATCGGACTCAGGCGCTTGGTTTTCATGAACTCTCCCGTCTTTGTCGGCCCGGGTCCGATTATGCGGGCACGCCGCCCGCGGTCGCACCGGCGGGACGGGGACGGCTAACCCAAAGCAGTGAGGTTCGGCCGCCGCGGCCCTGTCATCCTTGGCCCATCGAGAACCCTGGAGGTCCGGATGTCGAAGATCGCCCTGAAAGCAGGCGGCCGTTTCAAGAGCGCGGTGTGCGATGCCCAGGTCCTGGTCATCAAGGCCCCGGCCGGCGAGTTTTCGCTCGCCTGCGGCGGCACCGACATGATCGCGCCGACGGCGGCCGCGTCAGGCGCGCTCGACGCGGCGCTGGCGGGCGGCACGCTGATCGGCAAGCGCTACGTCAACGCGGACGAATCGCTCGAGCTGCTTTGCACCAAGGGCGGCCAGGGCACGCTGACGCTCGACGGCACGCCGCTCGAGATCAAGCAGGCCAAGCAGCTGCCGTCGTCGGACTGAGAAGGCAGGAACGGAGGATCTTTGAAGCCTGCGCCGGATCGCTGCGCTTCAGGCCCCGCCGTTCCGACTCCCCATTTCCGATTCGCGATTCCCGTCCTCCCATGAACCTCTCCACGATCCTCGACATGGCTGCCGAAGCCTTCGGCGACCGCGTGGGCGTCGTCGCCGGCGATCTGCGACTGACCTATGCCGAGTTGCGTCAGAAGGCTTACGCGGCCGCTCGCATGCTGCGCGACAGCGATGCGAAGTACCTCGCGCTGCTCGACGTCAACAGCCCGGCCGCGCCGATCGCGGTGTTCGCCGCGGCCTATGCCGGCATCCCCTACGTGCCGATCAATTACCGGCTGACGCGCGACGAGGTGAACGAACTGGTGGCGCGCGTGGCGCCGGCCGTGCTGATCGCCAATGCCGAGACGCGCGCGCAGCTCGATGTCCGAGCCGACGTGCGCGTGATGAGCCGTGAGGATTTCCTGGCGCTGCCGGTCGACGAGGGCGCCGAGCCGCCGCAGCCCGCCGAGGACCCACGCGCCGTCGCGGTCCAGCTGTTCACCAGTGGCACCACCGGCAAGCCCAAGGCGGCGATCCTTCGCCACGAGAACCTGATGTCGTACATCGTCGGCACCGTCGAGTTCGCCTGCGCCGAGGAGGACGACGCGGTGCTGGTGTCGGTGCCGCCCTACCACGTGGCCGGCATCTCGGCGGTGCTTTCGTCGACCTATGCCTGTCGACGCATGGTGCAGATCGAAAACTTCGACGCGGCGTCGTGGGTGGAGTCGGCCGAGCGCGAGCAGGTCAGCAATGCTTTCGTCGTGCCGACGATGCTGTCGCGCATCGTCGAGCACCTGGGCGAATCCGCCGGGACTTCGCGTCTGACGAAGCTGCGCTCGCTGGCCTACGGCGGCGGCAAGATGCCGCTGACGACCATCGCCAGCGCGATGCGGCTTTTCCCGTCGGTGGACTTCACGAATGCCTACGGCCTGACCGAAACCAGTTCGACGATCGCCGTGCTCGGACCCGACGATCATCGCGCGGCGGCGTCCAGCGAAGATGCGGACGTGCAGCGCCGGCTCACCTCGGTCGGACGTGCGACCGGCGCGGTCGAGATCGAGATCCGCGACGAGGACGGGCGCGCGGTGCCGGCCCAGGTCGCGGGCCTGGTCTACGTGCGCGGCGGCCAGGTGTCCGGCGAGTACCTGCAGCAGGGCAGCCTGCTCGATGGCGACGGCTGGTTCTCGACGCGCGATCGCGGCTGGCTCGATGCGGAGGGTTACCTGTTTCTCGACGGTCGTGCCGACGACGTCATCGTGCGCGGTGGCGAGAACATCTCGCCCGGCGAGATCGAAGACGTGCTGCTCGCCCATCCTTCGGTCGCCGATGCCGCCGTGGTCGCCGTGCCGGACGAGCAGTGGGGCGAGGGCGTGGGCGCGGTGGTCGTGCTCAAGCCGGACGCGCGGGCCAGCGCCGCCGAACTGCAGGACCTGGTGAAGTCGCGGCTGCGCTCCTCGCGGGTGCCGCAGGCCATCGTGTTCCGCGATGCGCTGCCGTACAACGAGACCGGCAAGGTGCTGCGGCGGGTGATCCGGCAAGAGTTCGCAGCGTCGTAGCCCGGACGAAGTCCGGGATCCCGGTGTGCGAGCCGGACTTCGTCCGGGCTACGGTGCGTTCGGCGCGGCCAGCGCCTCGAGCACGATCCGGATCACGATGCCGACGCGTGACAGCAGCATCAGCGCGCCGGCGATCCATCTGCCGGCCCCGCTCGACGCCGCGCCACCGAAATCGGTCGCGAGCAGACCCGCGATCAACAGCAGCGTCCCGACGCACAGCACGGCCACCGTGCCCAGCACCGAGGCCCAGCGCGGCAAGGGGACGAACAGGCTGCCCCAGGCCGCGGCGACGAGCAGGAGCAGGATCACCGGTGCGGTCTGGCGCCGAGATCGGGCTGATCTTCAGCCGGCCTGCTTCTGCAGCATCGCGCCCATGCGCTGGTGCACGACGTTGATCGCCTTCAGCGGCCGGATCATGACCTTGAAGTTGGTGATCTTGCCGTCCTCGTTCCAGGCGATCATGTCGACGCCGTTGACGCGGATGCCATCGAGCTCGACCTCGAATTCCAGCACCGCGTCGCGGCCGGACACGACCTCGCGCACGTACTGGAACGAATCGTCGATCAGGCAGGCCAGTGCCGCCGACAGGTACTTGAGCATGATCGCCTTGCCCACCTGCGGCGTGTGCACCACCGGCGAGTGAAAGACGGCGTCGTCGGCCATCACGTCGGCCAGACCGGCAGCACTGCGGGTCTTGACGGCGTGGTGCCAGACGGCGAGCGGGGACGGGTTCATGCGGAGGCTCCGGAGGGTGGATGGGAAGGGGTGTGTCGCGATCCGCGCGGTTCCTTGCAAACGCGAAACGCTCTCAATAAGGTGGCGCCCGTGAATCGAGCCCCAAGACGTGCGCCCTCCTGCGAACCGATCTTCGCCGCAGCGGGCGGCGTTCCGGCGCTGGCGACGCGACGGGCTTCAGGGCTCGGCCCAGGACCGCAGCAGGTTGGCGTAGCTCTTCGACAGCAGGTCGAATTCCGGCGTCGCCAGTTCGCCGGCCTTCTCCCACAGCATGCGACGCGCGCTGTCGATGTCGAACAGGATCTCGCGCCGGGAAGGATCGCGGACCAGGCTCTGTACCCACAGCACCGCGGCCAGGCGTTCGCCGCGCGTGACGGGCGTGACCTGATGGATCGTCGTGGCCGGGTAGACGATGGCCTGTCCTGCTTCGAGCTTGTAGCTCAGCTCGCCGGCGTGGCTTTCGATGAGCAGTTCCCCGCCGTCGTAGCTGCCCGGGTCGGACAGGAAGACGGTGACGGCGATGTCCGTCCGCAGCGGGTCGGCGCTCCCCATCATCGCGTCGTCGACGTGGCGGCCGTACGACATGCCGGGCAGGTAGCGCGAGAACAATGGCGCGCGCAGTTTCGACGGCAGCGTCGCGGAACGAAACAACGGATGGCGCATCAGAGCCTGATGGACCTGCTGCGCCGCCGCGTCGTGGTTGGCCTGGAGGTTGTGCTTGACCTTCACCGCATGCCAGCCCGCAGTGCCGGCGCCGTCGGCGAAGCTGGCCTGTGTCAACGTGGCGCGAATGGCCTGGAGCGCATCGGCGTCCAGGACGCCGGCCAGACAAATATTCACGTGAACATTCCGAGGATGGTGAGGCTGCGATGGCGGTGAAACATATCAGGCTCTGGACGGGCTTCGGCACCTTTCTGAGCGTCGCTGCCGCGGGCCCGGCGACGGCCGCCACCGTGTTCGACGACCGCCACGCGCCGATGATGCTGGCGCAGGGCGGCGAGGGCAGCGAGGAAGACCGGCCCTCGTCGTACAAGCTGCTGTCGAACGATCCGCAGGCCTACGCCTTCGACGTGCGTCCGCAGGTGCAGGCCTACGCCAGGCTCGTGCAGTCGAGCTACATGGCATCGGCCAACGCCGCCGAGCGCATGCGTCTGGCGATCAAGGCGATGCTCGACAAGCCCAATGCCGAGACGCTGGCGGCCGCCCGCGCATCCTGGGTCGAAGCGCGGCCCGCCTATCTGGTCACCGAGGCCTTCCGCTTCTACGACGGTCCGATCGACGTGCGCCCCGACGGCGAGACCGGCCCGGAGCCGCACATCAATGCCTGGCCGCTGAACGAGGCCTTCATCGACTACGTGAAAGGCCAGCCGCGCGCGGGGATCATCTGGGACAACTCGGTGACGCTGACGCGCGAATCGATCCTGGCGCGCGACCAGGTCAGCGACGAATCCGACGTCACCACCGGCTGGCACGCGATCGAGTTCCTGCTCTGGGGCCAGGACCTGGATGTGAAGGGGCCGGGCAACCGCCCGTTCACGGACTACGTCGCCGGCACGCCGGACCACGACCGCCGTCGTCTGTACCTGTCCACGATCACCGACATGCTCATCGACGACCTGCGCGGCCTCGAGGCCGCATGGGCGCCGGATGCCGACAACTACCGCAAGAAATTCCTCGCGCTCGAACCGCGCGAGGCGTTGGGCAGGGTCATCAACGGCGTGGCCAATCTCGTCGGCCACGAACTGGCATCCGAGCGCTTGTCGGTGGCGCTCGACAGCGGCGACCAGGAAGACGAGCACAGCTGCTTCTCGGACACCACGCACCAGGATCATCTCTACGATCTGCGAGGCGCCTACAACGTCTGGCTCGGCGGCAGCGCGGAAACGATGACGCCGGACAGCCTGCGCGCCCTGACGATGTCGGTGGACCCGGCGCTGGCGGCGCGCACCGATACGCTCTTCACGCAGGCGCTCGCGGCCGTGACGCTGATGGACGTGCCGTTCGACTCGATCCTGCGCGCGGCGCCGGGCAGTCCGCCGCGCCAGCGTGCCGAGGCGGCGGTCGCCGCGTTCCAGGCGCTGGGTGCGCAGCTGGCCAAGGTGGGCAAGCGGCTGGGCGTACTGGTGATCGTTCCGGGCCTGGAGACCGCCACCGGATGAGGCGCCATTTGCGTGCCGTGGGCGCGCTGCAGGGCGCTGCCCTCGGCCTGACGCTCGTGCTCGGGATGGCCTCGGCGCAAGAACAGCCGGCGATCGAGCCCTCGGCAGCTGTCATCTCGAATCCGCTGGCGGAGGCGATTCCGCCCTCCGCGATCGGCGAGCGCCTCGGCGGCGATGCCGGCCGCCCCGCGTTCGGGCAGACGGCCTTCGCGATGCCCGCGCCGAATCTCGATGCGCGCCAGCTGCGCGACTTCGCGTTCGGCAATCGGCTGTTCAACACCAACTGGGTGCAGGCCGGGAGCTCCACCGCTTCGTTCGACGGCCTGGGTCCGCTGTTCAACCGCGTGTCCTGTTCGGGATGCCACGTGCGCGACGGGCGAGGGCGTCCCCCGGAACCGGGCGAGCCGATGGAGTCGATGCTGATCCGCATCTCGAAGCCGGGTCGCGACGATCACGGCGGGGTCGTTCCGCATCCGGTCTACGGCGACCAGATCCAGGACCGCGCGATCCCCGGAGTGAAGCCCGAAGCCAAGGTGGTGCTGAGCTGGGAAGAGGCCGGCGGCCGCTATGCGGACGGCGAGACCTACTCGCTGCGCAAGCCGGTCGTCACGCTGAGCGAGCCGGCTTACGGCAAGTTCGGAAAGGATCTGCTGATGTCGCCTCGCGTCGCGCAGGGGATGGTTGGATTGGGTCTGCTCGAAGCCATTCCCGAGGCGACGATGCTCGCGATGGCCGATCCCGACGACGCCGATGGCGACGGCATCTCGGGGCGCGTGAACCAGGTGTTCGACGTGGCGAGCCAGAAGAAGGCGATCGGCCGGTTCGGCTGGAAGGCCAACCAGCCGAGCATCCGTCAGCAGGTCGCAGGGGCCGCGGCGGGCGACATCGGCATCACGAACGGCGTCGCCACGCACGACGGCTGCATGCCGCCGCAGAAGGCCTGCGTGAAGTCACCGAACGGTGGCGAGCCGGAGATGTCCGACGAGTTCCTCGCCAAGCTGGTGCTGTACTCGAGCACGCTGGCGGTGCCCAACCGCCGCAACGTCGACGATCCGCAAGTTCGCAGAGGCGAAGTGCTGTTCTTGCAGAGCGGCTGCGCGTCCTGCCACACGCCGCGCGTGGTCACCGGACCACACGAACTCGCGCAGGTCGCCCAACAGGTCATTCATCCGTTCACGGATCTGCTGCTACACGACATGGGCGAGGGGCTCGCCGACGGCCGCCCCGACTTCGACGCCGACGGCCGCGAATGGCGCACCAGCCCGCTGTGGGGCCTGGGCCTGATTCACGCGGTCAACGGACACCAGCTGCTGCTGCACGACGGCCGTGCCCGCGGAGTAGCCGAGGCGATCCTCTGGCACGGTGGCGAGGCAGCCGCGGCGCAGAAGAAATTCGTCGAGATGCCGAAGGCGGACCGCGAGGCGCTGATCGCGTTCCTGAATTCGTTGTAAGCGCCCCCGCTCCGCGCAGCCCGGACGAAGTCCGGGATTTTTTAGCCTGGGAACCGTCGTTGGGCTGAGAAAAGCGTTTCAACGCGAAGGCGCAAGGGAACGGCTGGGGAGTGTCATTCACCTGCTGGGTGCGGACCGGTTTTACGGATTTCCTTTGCGTCCTTTGCGTCCTTTGCGTCTTCGCGTTGAAACGCTTTCCCAAGTTCACCCATTTGCGAGACGAACACCCCGGACTGTGTCGGGCGACCCGAGCTGGCGAACGCACGGATCGTTCGGATTCAGATCGGCAGGCGCACCGTGACCCGACCGCCGCCCCATTCGGAGGCGCCGAGCAGGATGCGGCCCTCGTAGGCTTTCACGACCTCGTAGACCGCCGCCAGACCGATTCCCTGTCCGGGCTTCTGCGTGTCCGCACGAACGCCACGCTGCAGCAGCTCCTGTGCGTCGCCCGGGAAGCCGGGGCCGTCGTCGTCGACTTCGATGACGTTGTCCTGGCCGTCACGCGAGAAGCGGACGCGGATGCGCCCCCCTCCGTACTTGCAGGCGTTGTCGAGCAGGTTGCCGAGCAGCTCGAACAGGTCGCCGTTGTCGGCGCGCATCCGGAATTGCGGAGGCGCGCTCAGCTCGAACTTCACCGCGCGATCCGCGTAGACCTTGGCCAGCGCCTGCGTGATCTTGGCGGCGATCGGCGCCGGCGCGATCGGCTCGGCGAGCGTGCGCCGCCCGGCCGTGGCTGCCTTGCGAAGCTGGTAGTCGGTGATCTGCTGCATGACGCCGACCTGCTCGCGTAGCGGTCCGCGAAGCTCTTCGGGCACGCGCGGCTCCTCGGACATCCCGAACAGCACCGCCAGCGGCGTCTTCAGGCTGTGCGCCAGATCGCCGAGCGCGTTGCGGTAGCGCGTCTGCTGGCTCCGTTCGCTGCGGATCATCGCGTTGAGCCCCTGCGTCAGCGACACCAGCTCGTCGGGGTAGCTGCCATGGATTTCGCCGCGCTCGCCGCGCTCGACGGCGTTGAGTTCGTTGACCAGCCGCCGGACTGGCGCAAGGCCCCAGCGCAGTACGAGGTACTGCACGAGCAGCAGTCCGCCGGCGGCGGCGGCCAGCCACAGCCAGAGTTCGCGCCGGTACGTGCGCAGCTGGCGCTCGTAGCTGCTGGCGTCTTCGAGCACGACGAAGGTGTAGCGCTTGGGGTCGTCCTGCAGATCGATCCAGCGCAGGCCGTAACTCAGCGAGAACACCGGCGGCTTGCGCAGCTGGTGAAAGGCCCACTGGCCGACGTCGGGCATCTTCGGCGGCGGTACTTCGAGAAATTCGGCGGAGGTCCAGACCAGGCGCGCCTGTTCGTCGAACAGCGCGGCCTGCAGGCCGCTCGCCGGCTGCACGAGGCGGCGATCGGAGATGTCGTTGGGTTCGACCGTGAGATTGCCGTTGGCATCCGTGCGCGCGGCTGCGAGCAGGGAATAGACGAGGCCTTCGAGCTTGTCGCGCTGTGCCTGCAGCGTGCTGTCGCGGAACGCGCTGTCGAGCACGGCCGCGGTCAGCACGAAAAATGCGGCCAGTACCGCCGAGGCGGCGGCGAGCAGGCGGGCGCGAAGAGACGTCATGAGCAGCAGTTTCACGGCGCCAGTCTCGGGTTTCCAGAAACTTCGCGTCCACACCCGCCGGAAACGGCAGCCCGGCGTGGGCCCACCACTAGCTTCTGGGCAGATCCCAGCGATAGCCGCTGCCGCGCAAGGTCGTGATCGGCGCAAGCGAGCCGTCCGGGTCGATCTTCGTGCGCAGACGGCGGATGAAGACTTCGATGACGTTGCTGTCGCGCTCGTCTTCTTCGGCGTAGAGGTGCTCGGTGAGCGTGGACTTGGAGACCACTTCTCCCGCATGCAGGATCAGGTACTCGAGCACCTTGAACTCGTACGCGGTGAGTTCCACCGGGCGCTCGTTGACAGTGACGGTCTTGGCCGTCGTGTCGACGGTGACCGGGCCGCAGGTGAGCTGGGGCTGTGCCCAGCCGCCGGAGCGGCGCAGCAGCGCGCGGGCACGCGCCAGCAGTTCTTCGCGGTGGAAGGGCTTGACCAGGTAGTCGTCTGCACCGGCTTCGAGCCCTTCGACCTTGCTCTGCCAGCCGTCTCGCGCAGTCAGGATCAGGATCGGGAAGCTGCGGCCGGCTTTGCGCGCCTTGCGGATGATGTCGATGCCGCTGGCTCCCGGCAGGCCCAGGTCGACGATCGCGATGTCGACCGGATACTCGGTGGCCATGTAGAGGCCGTTCTCGCCGTCGGCGGCCTGATCCACGGCGAAGCCCTCGTCCGCGAACATCTGCGTGACTTGTCCACGAAGGTGCGGGTCATCCTCGATCACTAGAGCGCGCATGTTCGATCAACCTCGGGTGAAATCAGAAAATTGAAGAAATGAACCGGCAACCGGACATCCGAATCGTGCGTCCTCGCGCGAAGTCGGGGCTACCGGTGATGCAGGACAAACGTCGACAGGAACCGCGACGGCCGTGCAGCGAATCTCAGTAATCCGCGATGAACACGACCCGAACATCGCCGTCCCGCAGCAGCTTCACGTGAAATCCATCACCCGCCGGGTCCACGCTGAGCACCTTGCCACCGCCGTAGCGATGCTGCGCTTCCCGGGCGGCCTGGGCGGCCGTCATGCGCGACGAGGCACGACGGTCGACGAGGCTGGCTTCGCGTCCCTGGCCTTCGATGCCGGCTCCGAAGAACCCGCGATCCTTGGCCAGGGCCGGCTCGCTCAGCGCAAGCCCTCCCGCCACGATCGTCAGCATGATCAGTCCCTGGATTCGCATTGGCGGATTCTAGTGGGAACCGCGGCCGGAGCCGCGGAGCAAAGCTTTGGTCAATCCCGCACCGGCCGGACGTTCACGTCCACCGGGATGCGGGCACCCGGGTCGTAGGGCATCGTGGTGTTGTAGACGCGGCCGCCGTAGCGGTACGCGACGTCATAGCCGTCGATGCGCTGCTCGGTGCGGTAGTCGGTGACCGTCTCGCAACGCTCTTCGTAGCCGACCCGCTCGTAGCTGCCGCTGCGTTCGCGGCTGTTCTGGACCGCCACGCGCTGGCCGACGCCGGCGCCGATCACCGCGCCCAGCGCAGTGGCGGCCTTGTTGCCGCGGCCCTTGCCGAACTGGTGGCCGACCACGCCGCCCGCGATGGCGCCGACCAGCCCGCCCGCGGTGCCGTTGTCCAGCCAGTAGTCGCCGCCGCGGCGCTCGTTGTAGACGACGCGTTCGTCCCAGCACTCGCGGCGCGGCTGCTCGATGCGAACGGTGCGGTAGATCGGATTGGCGGACACGACGTCCGCGTACTCGTAGCGGGCCCGGCTAGGCTCTTCCCACCGGTCGCTGCGATCGTTGTCGGCATAGCGATACCGGGAGCCGGCCTCGGCCTGCGTCGCGGCCAGGTTCAGGGCGGCAATCATCGTCAGAGGAAGGGCCAGCTTGTTCATCGGAATCTCCGTCGGTCAGATCCCCAGATGGACTGACTCTGGAGCGAACACTAGGGCCGATGACATGAATTGCCCCTTAAGCATTTGACGTGCCTCGGGCGGACTTTTCCGTCCCCCGTAGCCCGGACGAAGTCCGGGATTCCCTCGATTTGCGAGCGACACGCCGGACTTCGTCCGGGCTACGGCGGACGCTAGCGGCGGTTTGCCGTGAAGCGCTTGAGATTGGCCGGCGTGAAGTACGCGGGCTCGGCTTTCCAGTCGTACTCGATCAGGTCCTTTTCCTCGTTGGTGAGGTTCAGGATGACGTAGCGCCGCGACTGCAGGTCGTAGTGGACCTGGACGCCGTTGACCATGACCGGGACGTTGGGAAAGTTGATCGAGTGCGATTCGGCGAAGCGCCAGAACTGGTCGCGCTCGTCGTAGATGTCCTGCGCGATGACGATCCAGGAATCCTCGTCGAGGTAGAAGACGCGCTTCTTGTAGCGATGCGAGATGCCCTCGCGTACCTGCGCCTCGATGACCCAGACGCGATGCTTCTCGTAGCGCGCCTCTTCCTGGTTGATGTGCCCCTTGGTGATGATGTCCTTGTATTTCAGGGCCGGGTCGTACAGCCGGTAGCTGTCGTAAGGGACGATCATCTCGCGCTTGCCGAGCAGCTTGATCGTGTAGCGATCGAGCGGCCCGTTGAACATGTCGATCTGATCCTGCGTCATCAGGCCTTCGAAGGCGGGGTTGTCGTAGCCGACCTCGCCGATGCGCAAGGTGCGGCCGCCGGAGATGAAGGACCAGACGCCGGTCGACTGCTTGATGCGGTCGAGCGGCACGTGCAGCAGGTACGCGGTGCCGGCCTTGCTCACCGGCGCCACCGTCTTGCTCATCACGTAGAGATTCTGGTTGTCGAGCGTCGCGGCCGTCGCCTTGGGGTTGTTGTAGACGTAGCTCAGCTCCAGGTACGAGCGCTCGACGACGTAGTCGCCGGCGCCGGTGGTGGCGGCCGCCGCGACGTAGCCCCGGTAGCCCTGCGTGTTGTAGCGGACGATGTGATTCCACATCACCTCGGTGCCGTTGCCCGGAATGGGAAACGGAAACCCCTGCGCCGTGCAGCAGAACCCGTGGCCCGAGTTGGTCAGCTCGACCGTGGTGGCGTTGGTCTTGGTTGCGTCCAGGAACCACTGCGGATACGCCGCGCCGCGATGCGTCG
>CAZXXM010000043.1:5131-13734 GCA_964644715.1 uncultured Salinisphaerales bacterium | reverse complement strand
GAGCTCCGCTTCGAGCGATCCGCCGAGCACGATGTCGGTTCCGCGGCCGGCCATATTGGTGGCGATGGTCACGCTGCCGGCACGTCCCGCCTGAGCCACGATCTCGGCTTCGCGCTCGTGCTGCTTGGCGTTGAGGACCTCGTGCTTGATGCCTTCCTTGCGCAGCAGATCCGAAAGCAGCTCTGAGGTTTCGATGCTCGCCGTACCCACCAGGATCGGCTGCTGCTTCTGATGCGCCGACCGGATGTCGCCGATCACCGCTTCGAACTTCTCCTTGGCGGAGATGAACACCTGGTCGCCGCGATCCTCGCGGATCATCGGCCGATTGGTCGGGATGACGACCACTTCCAGGCCGTAGATGCTCTGGAACTCGAAGGCCTCGGTGTCCGCGGTGCCGGTCATGCCGGACAGCTTCTTGTACAGGCGGAAGTAGTTCTGGAACGTGATGCTCGCCAGCGTCTGGTTTTCCTGCTGGATCTTGACGCCTTCCTTGGCCTCGATGGCCTGGTGAAGACCGTCCGACCAGCGCCGGCCCGCCATCATGCGGCCGGTGAATTCGTCGATGATCACGACCTGGCCGTTGCGGACGATGTACTCCACGTCCTTGCGGTACAGGTGATGCGCACGCAGCAGCGCATTGGTGTGGTGCATCAGGATGATGTTGGACGCGTCGTAGAGGCTGTCGTCCTCGCTGAGCAGACCGTTGCTGCGCATCAGCTCTTCGAGCTTCTCGTGGCCGGCTTCGGACAGGTGGACCTGCCTCGACTTTTCGTCCGCCCAGAAGTCGCCCTCGCCTTCCTCTTCCTTCTGGCGTTCGAGCTTGCGCATGAACGCGTTGATCTTGCGATAGAGCTCGGGATCGTCGTCGGTGGCGCCGCTGATGATCAGCGGGGTGCGCGCCTCGTCGATCAGGATCGAGTCGACTTCGTCGATGATCGCGTAATGCTGGCCGCGCTGGACCTTGTCCTTGAGCGCGAACGCCATGTTGTCGCGCAGATAGTCGAAGCCCAGCTCGTTGTTGGTGGCGTACGTGATGTCGCAGGCGTAGGCCTCGCGCTTCTCTGCCTGGGTCTGGCCGGACACGATCACGCCGACCGTCAGACCGAGAAAACGAAAGATCCGCCCCATCCAGTCCGCGTCACGACGGGCCAGGTAGTCGTTGACGGTGACGACGTGAACGCCCTTGCCTTCCAGCGCGTTCAGATACGCCCCGAGCGTGGCGACCAGCGTCTTGCCTTCGCCGGTCCGCATTTCGGCGATCTTGCCCTCGTTGAGGACCGCGCCACCGATCAGCTGCACGTCGAAGTGGCGCATGCCCAGCACGCGCTTGCCGGCCTCGCGCACGCAGGCGAAGGCCTCGGGCTGGATCTGCTTGAGTGTTTCGCCGCGCGCGAGGCGCTCACGGAAACGCACCGTGTACTCGGCGAGGTCGGCGTCGCTCAGCGGGGCGAATTTCGACTCGAAGTCGCCGACGGATTTCACGAGCCCGCGGAAGCCGCGGACGATACGCTGGTTGCGGCTGCCGAATAGGCGCGCCAGCCAGTTGTTGGGCATGAGGACCTTGGGTTTCGGCTTGCGCCGGGGTACGGGCCAAAAATCGCCGCGTATTATGCCCTTGGTGGGCGCTGATCGCCGACGTTCAAGGGCGGAGGCAGTCCGGATCCGCGGCCACGCCGGGATCGGGGGCGTCCGGGGAGCCTGATTCCTGCGCTACTGGGCCGCCTGGATGTACTGCGCCGGGTTCACCACATAGCCGTTGAGCAGCACTTCGAAGTGCACGTGAGGGCCGGTCGAGCGCCCGCTGTTGCCGACGGTGGCGACCTTCTGTCCCTTGTCGACCTTGTCGCCCGCCTTCACCAGCACCTGCGAGTTGTGCCCGTAGCGCGTGACGTAGCCGTTGCCGTGATTGATCTCGACCAGCAGTCCGTAACCGTCGTGCGATCCGGCCTCGGTGACCACGCCGGCCGCCACGGACAGCACGTCGGAGCCGTTGGGCGCCGCGAAATCGATTCCTTCGTGCAGCGTGCGACGACCGCTGAACGGGTCGGCCCGCCAGCCATACACCGAGGACATGTATCCGTTGGCCACCGGCCAGCCCGAAGGCTTGAGCTCACGCTGCATGCGACCGGCCACCAGGATGTCCTCGAGGACCTGCATCTGGCGCTCGCGTACGAGCAGCTTTTCTTCGAAGGCCTCGAGCGCGCCCAGTACGGGGTCGCCGTCGAAATGCTGGGGCTCCGACGCCGACTCGGGGCCGCCGACCGCGGGTGGCTCCGAGAAATTGAACTCGTCCGGATCGAGGCCAGCGATCTCCGTCATGCGGCTGCCGGCGGCATCGAGGCGCAGGATATGGGCCTGCAACAGCGCGACGCGCTGCGACAACGCGCGCGTATTCTCCTCGGCCACGGCCTTGGCCTGGACCAGCTCCTCGCGCTGCTCGTCGATCTGGCGCGTCCACAGCTGTGCGAGTTCGGCTGGAATGGTCCTGCCGTCCCCGCCTGCGCCGCGTACGGCCCATCCGACGAGGCCGGCCGTCGCGGTGACGGCGCCCAGCAGGAACACCGCGGGGACCCACAGCAACAGGTTTCGCGGCGTGAGCGCGAAACGCCAGGTGCGCCGCCGGTCGCGGCTGAATACGATGATGTCCATTGCTTGGGAATGAATCTCCGCCCCAGACCGTCTCGTGACCCCTTCGGATCCCGCCCTTTTGCTCAGCCGGCTGCTTCAGCAACCCGGCGACTTCGAGACTCTCCTCCAGCACGTCCAGCGCATCGAAACGCTGGATCGCGCAGTACATCAGTGGATGGTTGAACCCTGGCTATCGGCAATCCGTGTTGCCAATTTGCGGGGGGACACGCTGGTTGTGTTTTCCGAAAGTGCCGCCGCTGCCACGATGCTGCGTTACCGCCGCGAAGACTTGATGACGTATCTGCACGAGCGACACGGCTTGGTCATCCGCCGGATCGAAACCAAGGTCAGACCCGGGCCGGTGCGGCGCCGAGTCTAAGCGCGGCCGAAAATGATCCGCAACCGTCGGCCGGTCTTGCGGGAGGAAGACCCTCAGCCATTCGTTGCGGTACGGAACGATGTGCCGCCGCCCGCTTCACGCACCGGCCAGAGCTCCGCGCACGTAGGCGATGGGCGCGGGACGCCGCTCGTCTTCGAACGTCACGTGCTCCCAGGCCGCGGGATCGGCGAGTAGTGCGCGCAGCAGCTTGTTGTTGAGCGCATGGCCCGATTTGTGGGCCGTATACGCACCGATGATGCTGTGCCCTGCCAGGTAGAGGTCACCGATCGCGTCCAGGATCTTGTGGCGCACGAGTTCGTCCTCGTAGCGAAGGCCGTCCTGATTGACGATCCGGAATTCATCGAGCGCAACGACGTTGTCGAGACTCGCGCCCAGGCCCAGGTTGTTCGCGCGAAGCTGGTCGAGCTCCCGCATGAACCCGAACGTCCGGGCCCGGGCCACCTCCTGCACGTAGGAAGTCGACGAGAAATCGACGACGGCGGACTGCAGGCCCGATTTGAACACCGGATGCTTGAACTCGACGCTGAAGCTGAGCCGGTAACCGTCGAAGGGCTCGAAGCGGGCGAATTTGTCGCCGTCCTGGACCTGGACCGGTTGCTTGATGCGGATGAATTTCTTCGGCGCGTCCTGCTCGTGGATACCGGCCGACTGGATCAAAAACACGAACGGGCTGGAGCTGCCGTCCATGATCGGCGTCTCCGCCGCCGACAGCTCGACGATGCAGTTATCGATGCCCAGACCGGCCAGCGCCGACATCAGGTGCTCGACGGTGCCCACCTTCGCGCCGTCCTTGACCAGGTTGCTCGACAGCATCGTCTCGCGGACGAGTTCGGCGTTCGCCGGAATCTCCACCGGCGGCGACAGGTCGACGCGGCGAAACAGGATCCCGGTGTCGGGTCCGGCCGGTAGCAGCGACATGAACACGCGGCTGCCCGAATGCAGGCCGATACCGGCTGCTCGGACCGCCTGTTTCAGGGTGCGCTGTCTGACCATGGAGAACTTTCGGGGCCCGGAAGAAGGAACGGGAGCCGGATTAGGGCTCCCGTCCGACATCAGATGCTAGCACCGGTTCCGGCCTGGTCTCGCAGGCCGGACGGATATACCCGGCTCAGTCCGCCTGCTGCCGAAGAAAGGTCGGAATGTTCAGCACGCTTTCATCCAGCGAGCTGAGCCAGGCCGGCGCGTTGCCGCCGCTGGCCACCTTCTTCTGCTGGCGCTCGAAGGCCGGCTTCTCGTAGTCGATCTTGGTGGGCACGATCAGGGGCGGCACCACCGGCTCGGCGCGCGGGGTGTTGATCGACACCACCTTCTGGGGCGGCTGGATCGTCTTCTCGGTGATCGCGTGTTTGGAACCCAGGCCCGTGGCAACGACCGTCACCCGCAGATCGTCACCGAGCGACTCGTCGATCGAGATGCCGAACTTCATGTCGACGTCGGCGTTGCCGATCTCGTTGACGCGCTCCATGACCAGCGTCAGCTCCTTCTTCTTCAGCGAGCCGTTGTGGGTCAGCGTCACCAGGATGCCCTTGGCATCGTGCAGCTCGATATCGTCGATCAGCGGGCAGGACAGCGCCGCTTCGACCGCCGCGATCGCACGGTTCTCGCCGTTGCCGATGCCAATGCCCATCATCGCCATGCCGCGGTTCGACATCACGGTGCGGACGTCCGCGAAGTCCACGCTGATCTCGCCCGGGCTGGTGATGATGCCGCTGATGCCCTGGACCGCGTTTTTGAGAACTTCGTCGGCCTTCTTGTGGCACTCGACGACGGTCATGTCCTCGGGCAGCACCAGCTGCAGCTTCTCGTTGGGAATGACGATCAGCGAGTCGACGAGGTTGCGCAACTCCTGCAGGCCGCGCTCGGCGACGTGGCGGCGCTTGATCGGCTCGAAGCCATACGGCTTGGTCACGACCGCCACCGTCAGGATTCCGAGTTCCTTGGCGATCTCCGCGATCACCGGCGCCGCACCGGTGCCGGTACCGCCACCCATGCCCGCCGTGATGAACAGCAGATCGGTGCCTTCGATCATCTCGCGGATCAGGTCTTTCGACTCGGCGGCCGCTTCACGCCCGCGCGCCGGATCGCTGCCCGCTCCCAGGCCGCGCGAGGACCGCGGTCCAAGCTGGAGGATGTTCGTTGTCTTGCATTTCTCGAGATGCCGGCGATCGGTGTTCGCAGCGATCAGCTCCACGCCCTCGATCTGCGCCACGACCATTTCGTTGACGGAATTGCAGCCACCACCGCCGACACCGATCACGCGGATCACTGCATCCATCGGCTGCCCATCGACGATCTCGTACATCTCGCTGGTGCGTGTATTCATGTCGCCTCCACCCGTTCGCCTGCTCGTTTGTGCCGTCGCGCCGATTTGTGAGAACAAATCGAACTTGACGATGAAGTTTAACTGTTCAGAAGTGTACTACTTGACAAAACTATTGCAATACTTCTCACACATATTTTTTGCATCGAATTTCCGGCCGCTCCTACAAATATCCAAACTCCAGAAATTCCTTAACCGCGACTCTTCGAATCCTCAGAAATTGCCCTTGAACCACGTGCTCAGCCGGTCCATCCAGAACGCGGCGGTGCGCGTCTCGCTGACCGGCATCCGCACGTTGCTCTGCGAGCGCGCGTAGACCAGCAGCCCCACCGCGGTGGCGTAGGCCGGGCTGCGCGCCACGTCGCGAACGCCGGTGACTTCGTGCGGCGGCCCAAGCCGTGTCGGCAGCTCGAAGACTTCTTCGGCCAGTTCCGGCACCCCGGGCATCAGAGAGGCCGCACCGGTGAGCACCACACCGCCGGCGATGGCGTCGTACCAGTCGGCGCGGTGCAGTTCCTTGCGCACGAAGCGGAACAGCTCCTCGTAACGCGGCCGGATCACCTCCGACAGCGTCAGCCGAGAAAGCCGGCGCGGAGGGCCTTCGCCGACGCTCGGAACCTGGATCTCCTCGTCCTCGGTGATCAACTGCGGCAGCGCGCAGCCGTACTTGATCTTGATTTCCTCGGCCGCCTGCGTCGGCGTGCGGAATGCAACGCTGATGTCGTTGGTGACCTGCTCGCCGGCGATCGGAAGCACCGCGGTGTGACGCACGGATCCGCCCTTGAACACGGCGATGTCGGAGGTGCCGCCCCCGATGTCGACCATGCAGATGCCGAGATCCTTCTCGTCGGGCAGCAGCACCGCACTGCTCGACGCGATGTGCTGCAGGCAGAGCTTGTCGACATGGATGCCGCAGGACTCGACGCACTTCTGCAGATTCTGAGCCGCCGACATCGAGCCGGTGACGATGTGCACCTTGGCCTCCAGCCGCACGCCGAACATGCCCTCGGGCTTCAGGATGCCTTCCTGGTTGTCGACGACGAACTCCTGCGGCAACACGTGGATGACCTTCTGGTCGGCGGGAATCGCGATGGCGCGCCCCGCCTCGATCACCTTCTCCACATCGCGGTGCGAGACCTCGCGCGAGCTGACCGGCACCACACCCACCGAGTTGTGGCTCTTGATGTGGGCACCGGACAGGCCCACGTAAGCGCTCTGCACCCGCGCGTTGGCCATCATCTCGGCTTCCTCGACCGCGCGCCGGATCGACTGCACCGTGGCGTCGATATTGATGACGACACCGCGTTTGAGGCCGCGCGAGGGCTGCTGGCCAAGGCCGACCACCTCGATCTGCCCGCCCGGCATCACCTCGCCGATCACGCACACCACCTTCGACGTCCCGACGTCGAGGCCCATCAACAGATTGCGGGATTCGCGCTTGCTCATTTCTTGCCTTCTCCGGTTGCCTCGGCCTCGCGCCAACCGACGGCGAACCCGTTCGTGTAGCGAATATCCACGTACTGCACTTCCGCCCAGCGCGCGCCGATCGACCGCTGCACGGCGCCGGTCAGCATCGGCACGCGCTCGTCCGGCGGGTCCTGGCCGAAGCGCAGTTCGATTCCCGACGCAGTCAGCGCGGTCCATTCACCGCGTGCGTCCAGCTGCAGGCCGATCAGCGCCAGCGGGGTGCCGGCGAGCACCGGCGCGATACGCCGCCAGGCCTGTTCGACTTCGGCTTCGTGCCCGACGCTGCCACCCAGCAGCGGAAGCCCGGTCGGAATCTCCGCCGCGCGCGGCGTGAACGGATGGGCCTGCGTGTCGATCAGGCCGTCCTGGTTCCAGCGCGCGAAGGCGGTACGCTCGGTGATGTGGACGGAGATCGCGCCCGGCCAACGGCGCTCGGCGCGCACGCTCGCCACCCAGGGCAGCGCGGCGACCGCGTCGCGCATCGCGTTGATGTCGGCGGTGAAGAAACTGGTCGCCAGGAACGGCGCGGCGGCCACGCGCACATCCTCGACGTTCATGCGCTCGAAGTCGCCCCGCACCTCGAGCTGGGTCAGCGGCGCATCCTCGGGCACCAGCGCCAGCAGGCCGATCGTCACCAGCACGATCATCAGCGCCGGCAGCGCGCCGCGCGGGAGCCGCAGGTTCGGCCATTCGGGCATGCGGGGGAGAGCCTCGATCAGGTTCATGCCGCGCGCTCCGGATCGAGCGTGGTCTCGAGGATCGCCCAGCACAGATCCTCGAAACTCATGCCGACCGCGCGCGCGGCCATCGGCACCAGCGAATGCGAGGTCATGCCCGGGACGAGGTTGGCCTCCAGCAGCCAGATGCGCTGCTGGCGATCGAGCAGGAAATCCACGCGCCCCCAGCCCCGCGCACCGAGCAGCTCGAAGGCCTGCGCGCAGATGCGTCGCGCCTGGGCCTCCAGCGCCTCGGGCAGTCCACTCGGGCAGTGGTATGCCGTGTCGTTCGAGATGTACTTGGCGTGGTAGTCGTAGAACTCGCCGTCCGGCTCGATCCGGATCGTCGGCAGAGCCTCGCCGTCGAGGACCGCGCAGGTGTACTCGGCTTTCTTCTCGCCACTGTCGATGAAACGTTCGGCCATGACCACGCGCGCAGACTCGCCGCGCGCGAGCGCCAGCGCGGCCTCCAGCTCGCCTGCGGACTTCACCTTGGTGATCCCGACGCTCGAGCCCTCTTCCGACGGCTTGACGATGAAGGGATAGCCCAGCGAAGCGGCGGCGGCGCGCAGTTCCTCGATCGTCCGGATCAGGAAGTAGTCGGGCGTCGGCAGGCCTTCGGCCTTCCACATGCGCTTGGAACGCAGCTTGTCCATCGCCAGCGCCGACGCCAGCACCCTGCTGCCCGTGTATGGAAGTCCGATCAGGTCGAGCACGGCCTGCAAGGTGCCGTCTTCGCCGCCGGTGCCGTGCATGACGTTGAACGCACGATCGAAGCCCTGCGCCTTGAGTCCGTGCAGCGTGTCCTTCTGCGCATCGACTGCATGCGCATCGATGCCACGCGAGACGAGCGCCGCATGCACGGCCTTGCCGCTCCACATCGACACTTCTCGTTCGGCCGACCAGCCGCCCATCAGCACGGCGACCTTGCCGAAGATGCGGGCATCCGTGACACGGCGGCGCGTAGGGCCGCTCATGCGCGCTCTCCGACGATGCGGACTTCGGTCATGAGTTCCACGCCGGTGCGCTCGCGTACGACGTTTCGGATCTGCTCGATCAGGGCTTCGACGTC
>CAZXXM010000043.1:0-5031 GCA_964644715.1 uncultured Salinisphaerales bacterium | reverse complement strand
GTCAGAAAGCGGGCCCCGAGGAAACCGGCCACGCCCGGCGGCGCATCCACATGGCGATACGCGTGATGGAACTCCGCGGCATCGAGCCAGGCGGTGCGGCCGTCCACGTACAGCACTTCCACGGCCGCGACCTGAGGCCAGGTCTCGCTGCCCCAGGCACCGGCGTTCATCGCCAGCGCCCCACCGACCGTCCCCGGAATGCCCGCCATGAACCCGAGGCCGGCGCGCGCACGCTGCTGCGCGAACTTGGCGAGGCGGGCGCAGTGCACGCCGGCTTCCGCATAGATCTCGAGCGGCCCGGCCTCGACCAGGCCTCCGAGTGCGTTGTGCAGCGAGATGGCCGTGCCCGGCCAGCCGCCGTCGCGCACCAGCAGATTGCTGCCCAGGCCCAGCCACAGCAGCGGTTCGTCCGCAGGCAGTCCGCGCACGAAGGCGATCAGGTCTTCGCGGTCGGCAGGTTCGAAGTAGCAGCGGGCGGGCCCGCCGACGCGCCAGCTCGTGTGGCGCGACAAGGGTTCGTTCTCGATCAACAGTCCACGTGGCGCCTGCGGCCCGCGAGTCACCGGGATCGAGGCGCGCGCGGAAGCCGACCGCGCCGCCTTGCGACGCTTGCGGGCAGCCACCGTCTGGGTCGCCTTCTTCTTGTCCGGGGTCTTGCGCGGCGTGCTCATGCCGTCGCTCCGAATTTCTGCACGAGCAGCGCGGGCGCGGCTCCGATGTCGCCGGCGCCGATCGTCAGCAGCAGGTCGTGATCGCGCAGCACGCCTTCCACGGCCTCCGGGAGTTCCGCGACCGATTTCAGATACACCGGCTCGACCTTGCCGCGTGCACGGATGCCGCGCGCCAGGCTCTTGCTGTCGGCACCAGCGATCGGGGCCTCGCCCGCCGGATAGACCTCCAGCAGCAGCAGGGCATCGGCGGTCGACAGCACCTCGCAGAAGTTGTCGAACAGATCGCGGGTCCGCGTGTAGCGATGCGGCTGGAATGCGACGACCAGCCGCTTGTCCGGATGCGCGGCGCGCATGGCCTGGAACGTCGCCTCGAGTTCGCGCGGATGATGGCCGTAGTCGTCGACCAGCCAGGTACGCGACGGTCCCACCGTCAGCCATCCATGAGGCTCGCAGCGGCGACCGATGCCCTGGAATTCCAGCAGCGCCTTTCGGATCGCCGGCAGCGACACGCCGAGTTCGCGCGCGATCGCCACGGCCGCCAGCGCGTTCTGTACGTTGTGGAGGCCCGGCAGATTCAGATGCAGCTGCTCGCGCGTCCCGTCGCGCCATACCGCGGTGAAATCGTGACCGTGCCCGCTGGCGGTGACGTTCTCCGCACGCAGGTCGGCGTCCGCGTTCAGGCCATAGGTCAGCGTCGGGCGGCCGATCTTCTCGATGATCTCGCACACGAACGTGTCGTCGGTGCACATCACGGCCACGCCGTAGAACGGCAGCCGCTGCAGGAACTCGACGAAGGTGTGCTTGAGCCGCTCGAAGTCACCGCCGTAGGTTTCGAGATGATCGGCATCGATGTTGGTGACCGCCGCGATCATCGGGGTCAGGTGCAGGAACGATGCGTCACTCTCGTCCGCTTCGGCGACCAGATACTGGCCGCTGCCGAGCCGTGCATTCGTGTCGGCACTCTTGACCTTGCCACCGACGACGAACGTCGGGTCGAGCCCGCCTTCGGCGAGCACTGCGGCGACGAGGCTCGTCGTCGTGGTCTTGCCATGCGTGCCGGCAATGGCGATGCCGTGGCGGAAGCGCATCAGCTCCGCGAGCATCTCGGCGCGGCGCACGACCGGGATTCGCTGCGCGCGCGCGTATTCGAGTTCCGGATTTCCCGCTTTCACCGCCGTGGACACGACCAGCACGTCCGCCCCCTCGGCGTTGGCTTGCGCGTGGCCGACGAACACCTTGGCACCGAGCGAGACCAGACGCTGCGTCGCCGCGCTCTCTTTCAGATCGGTGCCCGAGACCGAGTAGCCGAGATTGATCAGCACCTCGGCGATGCCCGCCATGCCACTTCCGCCGATGCCGAGCATGTGGATGCGGCGCACGCGGCGCATCGCGGGACTGGCGATCTGCGGGGCCATCATGGCGCCACTCCTGCGGCGGTCAGGCAAGCATCCGCGATCGAGTCGGTCGCGTGCGTCCATGCCGCGGCGCGAGCGGCCTGTGCCATCGCGATCAGGCGCGCCCGGTCCGACAGAAGATCTTCGAGTTCCTGCGCGAGGCGCTGCGGCGTCAGCTCGGCTTCCTGGACCAGACGCGCGGCCCCCACGTTCACGAGGTGCTCGCCGTTGCGCGTCTGGTGATCGTCGACCGCGTGCGGAAAGGGCACGAGCAGCGCGGCGCAACCCGCCGCGGAAAGTTCGGCGACGGTCGATGCGCCGGAACGGCAGACGACGAGATCCGCCTGCGCGTAGGCCTTCGGCATGTCGGTGATGAAGGCCTCGATACGCGCCTCGACACCCGCCCTGGCGTAGGACTGCTGCGCGAGCTCCAGCGTGCGGCCGGCCTGATGGCGGATCTCGGGACGACGCTCGGCCGGCATCAATGCCAGCGCCTGCGGCATCCGCTCGTTGAGCGCTCGCGCGCCCTGGCTGCCGCCGAGCACGAGCACCTGCGCACGGCCTTCATCGCGATCACCGATACGCTGTGCCGGCGCATCCAGCTCGGCAAAACCCTCGCGCACCGGATTGCCCACCGTCTCGCCGCGCGCGAAGGTTTTCGGGAACGCTTCAAGCACCGTCCCCGCGACGCGCGACAACAGGCGGTTCGTGAGTCCTGGTGCGGCGTTCTGTTCGTGGATCACCAAGGGAATGCGGCGCAGCCACGCGGCGAGGCCTCCCGGGCCCGACGCGAAACCGCCCATGCCGAGCACCGCGTGCGGTCGCTGCCGCGCGAGAATCTTCCAGGCCTGCGCCACGGCACGCAGCAGCCGCATCGGCGCGCCGAGCAGGGTCAGCACGCCCTTGCCCCGCAAGCCGGTGACCTGCACGAATTCCATCGCGTAGCCCTGCGCTGGCACCGTCCGCGACTCGAACGAATCCGGCGCTCCCATCCACACCACCTCGTGGCCGCGGCGGCGCAGTTCGTGCGCGACCGCGAGCGCCGGGAACACGTGCCCGCCGGTGCCGCCGGCCATGACGACGAACTTGCGCACCTGCCCGCTCACGGCATCGTCCTCCGACGGAAAGCGAAGTCGACGCATCCGCGTGAGCGAGTCGCGCCCTTCCCGCACCCGGTTGGGCTTACGCGGGGGTGCCATTGAGGCACTCCCGCGCCGGGACCCAACCGCTTCGCGACACCGTGTCGGGGCGCGGTCATGATCCGCGCCTCGTCGCGCGCTCCGCGGACAGCCGGTTCTCGTAGTCCACTCGCAGGATCAACGCGATCAGCACCAGCACCGTGATCAGCGAGGAGCCGCCGTAGCTCATCAGGGGAAGGGTCAGACCCTTGGTGGGAAGCGCACCCATGTTCACGGCCATGTTGATCAGCGCCTGCAGGCCGAGCCAGGACGTCAGGCCGTAGACCAGGCAGGCCTTGAAGCGCTCGCCGAGCGCCTCGGCCTGGGCGCCGATGCGGAAGCCCCGCCACACCAGCACGCCGAACAGCGCGATCAGCACCAGCACGCCGAACAGGCCGAATTCCTCGGCGAGGATCGCGAAGATGAAGTCGGTGTGCATCTCGGGCAGGTACAGCAGCTTCTGCACGCTGTTGCCCAGGCCCACGCCCACCCACTCGCCGCGACCCACGGCGATCAGCGAGTTCGCCAGCTGCCAGCCGGCGTTCTCCATGTCGGCGAACGGATCGGTGAAGTTCATCAGGCGCCGCAGACGATACGCCTCGGCCGTCGCGATGACGGCCAGTGCGGCGCTCGCGCAGGCGACGACACCGCCGAGATAGAACAGCCGCGCACCGCCCAGGAACAGCATGATGAAGGCGACGGCGATCAGGATGGCGGTCGCCCCGAAATCCGGCTCCAGCAGCAGCAGCACCCCGGCGAACATCAGCGGCAGGAACGGCACCAGCAATCCACCGAGCGTGTTCTGCAGGCGTCCCTGCCGGCGCACGATGTAACCCGCCAGGTACATGATCAGGGCCAGTCGTGCCGGCTCGGACGCCTGGATGCGGATGAATTCCAGGTCGATCCAGCGGCGCGCATGATTCACCTTCACGCCGATGCCGGGAATCAGCACCACCAGCAGCAGGACGATGCCGCCCACGGCGAGCAGGCCGCTCTTGCGCTCCCATACATGCATCGGCACGCAGAACGCGGCCCATGCGAAGAGCGCGCCCAGACCGGCGAACGCGAGCTGGCGGTAGAAGAAATAGAACGGATCGCCGGTCATCTTCTGTGCCTGCGCCACCGACGCAGACGCCACCATCACCAGGCCCCATGCGAGCAAGGCGGCGACCGCGGCGCACAGCAGCGGGTCGAGTCCGACCTGCGCGCGCGGCAGCGGCAGCGAGAGCTGCTGCGGTTGGGCGTTCCAGCGCGGCCACGTGAAGTTCATGCGTTCTCCCGGACCCAGGCGGAGAAGCGCTCGCCGCGCTCGACGTAATTGCGGAACTGGTCGAGGCTCGCGCAGGCCGGCGACAACAGGACGCGATCACCCGGCTGCGCGAGCTCGCGTGCCCGCAGCAGTGCTGCCGTCATGTCCTCTTCGCGATACACCGGCAGCGCTCCGAAGATCGCCTCTTCGATCGACTGCGCGTCCTGTCCGAACAGCAGGGCCGCGCGGCCCTTCTCGGCGAGCGGTCGCGCCAGCGGTTTGAAATCCTGACCCTTGCCCTGTCCGCCGCCCAGCCAGACGATCGGCGCATCCAGACCCTTCAGCGCCGCAAGCGTCGAGCCGACGTTCGTGCCCTTCGAGTCGTTGAGCCAGGTGATGCCCTGCGTCGCGGCCACGAACTCGCAGCGATGCGGCAGACCCGCGAAGGCCACCAGTGCACGCAAGCTCGCCTCGCGTGGAATGCCGGCGGCATCCGCCAACGCGAGCGCGGCCAGCGCATTCGCCAGGTTGTGCAGCCC
>CAZXXM010000042.1:2608-13810 GCA_964644715.1 uncultured Salinisphaerales bacterium | reverse complement strand
TTGTTGAGCTGAATCATCGCGTACAGGATTCGCCTGTGCACCGGCTTGAGCCCATAACGAGCATCGGGGAGGGCTCGGCCGACGATCACGCTCATCGCGTAATCGAGATAGGAACGGCGCATCTCGTCCTCGAGATTGACGCTGAGGACTTCCTTTGCGAAATCGGTCATCAACAAGCCCTTCCGGCCACTAAAAACGTGGCCGGGTCAAGAATTATTCGAGGGGACTAAAAGCGAGAGAATTCTAACAGATAGCCCCTCGCAACCGGGCGTTTTCCGAACCCTCGGACAGCCTCAGTTGGCGAGGCTGGCGCGCAGCTTGGCCAATGCGGTCCGATAGGCCGGCAGATTGAAGCGATCGCGCTCCTTCACCGACTCGTACAGCGCATCGATGGCGGCCTTCTCGGACGCACTGAACCCCTGGCCGTCGCGCTCGCCCAGCGCAGACCCCAACACCAGCGATGCCATCGCCGCCTGCTCGGCGAAGCGGTAATCACCCGCATGGGCGCCGGAAGCACTGGCCAGGATCGCGCTCAGCAGGCGGCGGATCTGGGCACCGTCGAGGCTCGCGGCCTGCGTACGCGCCAGCACGCTGGACCGCAGCACCTCCCGCAGTCCCTGTGCTTCGCGCTGCAGAGCTTCATCCCCGGAGAATCCCTTGTCGTAGAGCCGGGCCCAGCCAGCCTGCCATTCCTTGGCCAGCGCCGGCTCCGCCGACTGCAGCCACAAACCGAGCAGCACCACCGCGCTGTCCGCCAGAGGTACGGTGCCCGGCGCGCGTGCGGCCGTCCGGCCCGGCTCGTTGCGACCGGCCTTCATCGAATGATGGCAGGCGTCGCAGTCGAAGAAAGCCAGCTCCGGCATCAGTCCGTTGGCGTGGCGTCCCTGCACGAGCGACTCCAGCAGGTTGTCCGCCGCCATCGCCTGGCCAATGGCCCAGGTACGCGCCGGATCCTGCGCACCCTTGCGCTGGACATAGTCGACATCGATCTCGTGGTGATAGGGCTCGAGCGTGCCGAACGTGTCCAGCTCGAACAGCAGAGGCGGATGACCCGCCGCCATGATCGCGTGGGTCATCGGACGTTCGCGGGAACCTTGATGGCAGGACAGGCACATCTGGCCGCGCGAAGCAGCCTCCCAGGTGGGATACAGGCCGTCCGCGATGGCGGCGTCGCGTGTCTTGTATCCCTGCACGTGACTACCGATCCAGTTGCTCGCACCCCCATGGCAGGTCTCGCAACCGACGCCGTCGGTAAGCAGCCATTTCTCGCCGCGCGCACCCGGTTCGACCGAGTCGGCATGGCAGGTCAGACAGCCTTTCGCCTGCGCCGCATCGCCCCAGCCGAGCCGACGGGACATCGCGTTCGAGCGCGGCTCGAGCAGCCGGTTGTACGCGCCGGCATGGGCGTCCTTGCGTTGCCAGATGAAGTACTCGTCTTGGCGGATCGGGTGCGTCCCGATCGCCTTGACGGCGCCGTGGCAGGTGGAGCCCGCGCAACTCGCCACACCCAGGTGACTTGCCGGCACGCGCACATCGGCACCGAACGCGCGGCCCGACAGCAGCGCGAACACCACGAACAGCGTAGCGATTCCCCTGGACATTTGGGTGCGACGACTCCCCTTCGACGTGCCTGCTCTCGCCTGTACGCGAGAACTGTCCCGTCGCGAATGTAGGCCGCGTGCAGCACGAAGTCGAGAACTCTTTCAAAAAATTGTGCGCAAGTTCACAAAGGAGCTTGCCGAAGCATCGGCACGTCGCCACGATAAGAGCCGCCAGCCCGGGGAAGGCCAGCAATCGTGAGCAGCGCATACAAGATCGCCGTCGTGGGAAGCGGCCCGGCAGGCCTTTCGGCAGCTGCGAGAGCGGCTGAGCTCGGTGTCTCGCACGTGCTGCTCGAGGCCGAGGCTCACCTCTCCAACACGATCTATCGCTATCAGAAGGGCAAGCACGTCATGGCCGAGCCAGGCGTGCTCCCGCTGCGGGCATCCGTGCCCTTCGAGGCCGGCAAGCGCGAAACGATCCTCGATGCCTGGAACCAGGGCTCCGCCAAGCTGAAGATCAACGTGCGCCACGGTGCCCCGGTGAAGAGCATCAAGGGCGAGCGCGGTGCATTCGTGCTCGAGATTCCCGGCGGTGAGCGCGTGACCGCGGAAGCCGTGGTGCTCGCCATTGGCCTGCAGGGGAACTTACGCAAGCTCGGAGCGCCCGGAGAAGACCTCGAGTTCGTGCAGTACCAGCTCGATGATCCCGACGCCTACTCGCGCGAGGCCATCGTGGTGGTCGGCGCCGGCGACGCCGCGATCGAGAATGCAATCGCGCTGTCCGCCGCCAACCAGGTGACGATCATCAACCGCGGCGCCGAGTTCAACCGCGCGAAGGACGCCAACGAGGCCGACATCCTCAAGGCGATCGAGACCGGCAAGATCCGCTGCTACTACAACTGCTCGATCTCGGAGGCCCGGCTCACGCCGCAGGGACCCCGGCTGGGCGAACTGGCACTGAAGACCGCCGAAGGCACGGCGGTGATTCCGGTGGATCGGGTCATCGCCCGCCTGGGCGCCACGCCGCCGCGCGCGTTCGTCGAATCCTGCGGCGTGCAGTTCCCGAGCAAGGACCCGAACAGCGTTCCGGCGGTCTCCGGCACCTACGAGTCGAACGTGCCCGGTCTGTACATCGTCGGTGCGTTGGCGGGCTTCCCGCTGATCAAGCAGGCGATGAATCAGGGTTACGAGGTCGTCGAAACCATCGAAGGCCGCAAGATCGAGCCTGCGGACGCCCCGCTGCTGCGGGCGAAGTTCGCCGCCCTGCCCGGCTTCAGAGGCGACGTCGATGCGGCGCTGAGCTCGATCAAGGAGCGCATGCCGCTGCTAGGCTCGTTGACGTCACTGCAGTTGCGCGAGTTCCTGCTCGATTCGAACGTGCGCGTGCCGAAGAGAGGCGAAGCCATCTTCAAGCGCAACGATTACAGCGACGGCTTCTATTCGCTGCTCGCCGGCGGAGCGCAGATCGAAATCGATCCCGACGACACGTCCAAGCGCATCGTCATCAAGCCCGGCGAATTCTTCGGCGAAATGAGTCTGATCTCGGGCAGGCGCCGCACGCACACGGTCACCGCCGACGACGGCTGCGTGCTGATCGAGTCTCCGCGCCGCACGACGCTCAAGCTGATCAACAGCGTGGCCGCCGTCCGCAGGGTCATCGACGAGACGTTCCTGCTCCGTGCCATCGAGACGCAGCTCGCCAAAGGCGTTTCCGCCGCCGATCTCAAGATGCTGGTCAGCAGCGCCACGATACATTCCTACGACGCCAATCAGCTCCTTTTCAGCGAAGGCGATCCGGGTGACGGGCTGTACCTGATCCGCAGCGGCTCGGTGATGGTCTCGCATACCGTCGGAGGTCGCGAGGTCGTACTGGCCTACGTGCCTGCCGGTCAATACATCGGCGAAATGGCCTTGATCTCGGACACGCCGCGCACCGCAACCGTGAAGGCAGCCGTCCGAACCGAGGCCATTCGGCTCGATGGCGCCGTCTTCGCCCAGGTGATGGAGCGCTATCCGCAACTCGCCCGCCGCGTGCGCAGGGTTCATCGATCGCGCATCGCGAGCAACGTCGAGCAGAACGTGGAGCCCGAGCGCAGCGGTGTCATCTCGTTCCTGATGAAGCAGGGACTGGGTGAAGCCACCGACGTCCTGTTGATCGACGAATCCCTGTGCGTGCGCTGCGACCAGTGCGAGAAAGCCTGCGCGGCGACGCACGGCAACCTGTCGCGGCTGGATCGTGAGGCAGGACCGACGTACGACAATCTGCACGTCCCGACCTCCTGCCGTCACTGCGAGCATCCGCATTGCATGAAGGATTGTCCGCCCGACGCGATCCGACGCTCGCCGGGCGGTGAGGTCTACATCTCCGACGCCTGCATCGGCTGCGGCAACTGCCAGCGCAACTGCCCGTACGGCGTGATCCAGATGGGCGTCGAGAGCAAGTCCGAGCCGAGCCTGTGGCGCTGGATGATGTTCGGCGGCGAAGAACCAGGCCACGGTGATTCGCACGAGAAGGGCATCAAGAAAGCTGCCAAGTGCGATATGTGCAAGAACATCAGCGGCGGACCGTCCTGCGTGCGGGCCTGTCCCACCGGCGCCGCGCTGCGAGTGAGCCCCGAGAAATTCCTCAAGGTTTCGCACGGACGCTGGGAGTCCTGAGTGGAGACTCCCGCCCACGTCGGCTTCCTCAGGTACCTGCGCTACCGCTACCTGAAGCTCGGCCTGATCCTGTGCGCGCTGTCGCTGCTGCTGTACGCCATTCACGATCCGGTCGACGGCCCCAACGGCGGCACCTGGCTGGGCTACGGCCTGGGCAGCATCGGCGCCGGGCTGATCGTGCTGCTGTCCTGGTTCGGCATCCGCAAGCGGCGTTATCGCGGCGGCCTGGGTCAGGTGAAGGGCTGGCTGTCAGCGCACGTGTACCTTGGAATCGCGCTGATCGTCGTCGGCACCTTGCACACGGGCTTCCAGTTCGGCTGGAACGTGCACACGCTGGCCTACGTCTTGATGCTGCTGGTCATCGCCAGTGGCGTCTACGGAATCTGGGCGTACGCGTCGATGCCGGAGCGGATCACGACCTTGCGCCGCGGACAGACCCGCGACGCGATGCTGGCCGAAATGGCGGAACTCAACCGCCAGTCCATCACGGTCGCACAGACGCTGAGTTCGGACATCCATCGCGCGATCGCACGATCGATCGGACGCGTGCGCATCGGCGGCGGCGTCATGGCGCAACTGTTCGGGCCCGCGGAGCCGGCACGGCAGGAATTCGATGCCCTCGACCGGACCTTGAACGTACGTGCCGACACGCTGATGGCGGGCAAGGCCGCGGCAGAAGCGGAGGCCGAATCCACCGTCATGTTCATCGCCGGGCAGATCGTCAAACGCTCCGGCCGCGACGAGGACGAGGCCGCTCACATCCGGCAGCTGCTGGACATCCTGGGCCGCCGCAAGGAACTGGTCGAACGGATCAATCTCGACATCCGGCTGCATGCCCGCATGCAGATCTGGCTCTATCTGCACGTGCCGCTCACGCTGGCCCTGCTCGCGGCCTTGCTGACGCACGTGATCAGCGTGTTCCTGTACTGGTGACGGACGCGCGATGAAGACGCTGATCCGCCGCATGCAGTCGCAGAAGGGCACGATCGCCTTCTCGAACATTCCGCTGGAGACGGCCACGCTGCGCATCGGCCGCGGAACGGAGCAGGACGTCGAGATCCCGGATCCGCGCATCGCGCTGGCGCACGCGGAAGTCACCCCGATGCCGGACGGCACGTTCCGGCTGGACGCCAAAACGCCGAGCGGGGTCTGGGTCAACGGAACGCCTTGCTCGGCAAGCGTCCTGCAAATCAACGACGTCATCGACTTCGGCCGCTTCCGCATCACGGTGATGAAGCAGGAAGCCGGCTGCGATCTGGCCCTGCTCGTCGAAGAGCGCTCCGATCTGGTCGAGGAAAAGCCCCCCGAGATCGCCGCCACGCGTCTGGAACAGACCTGGCTGTCTCGCCGGCGCCCGGCCTGGATCGCCTTCGTCGTCGTCCTGCTGAGCATGCTTCTGCTACCGCTGATGCTGCGCTACGCCGGTGGCAAGGACGCCGCCACGCACATGAAGATGGCGGCCCTGCCGCTGGTTCCGACGCAGGCGGCGTGGAACTCCGGTCCACTGTCGAGCGCGCACGCCTATTTCGACACCGACTGCGCTGCCTGTCACGTCAAGCCGTTCGAACAGGTCCGCAACAACGCCTGCCTGGCCTGCCACGACACCATCCGGCACCACGTACCGGATGCAGCGATGGCAGCCTTGCCCGATTTCTCGAAGGCGGACTGCACCGATTGCCACCGCGAGCACAACGGACCCGAGGGCACCATCGTGCGCCTCGCCTCCCTGTGCACCGATTGCCACGAGAATCTGCAATCGAAGTTCCCCGACTCGACGATGGGCAAGGTCAGCAACTTCGCCACCGATCACCCGCCGTTCTCGCCGACGCTGGCGCGCTTCGACGAGGCGACGCGCAGCTTCAAGTCCGAACCGGTGATACAGGGGCGCGGGGTGTCGTTGCATGAAGACAACGGCTTGGTGTTCCCTCACGACCTTCACCTCGATATGAAAGGTATCGATGCCCCGGAGGGCAAGCGCACGCTCGAATGCTCGAGCTGCCACGAACCGGATCGCGGTGCGGTGGGTTTCCGCGCGGTGTCGATGGAACGCCACTGCGCCGATTGCCATCGGCTCGAATTCGATCCGGACGATCCAACCCGCGTGGTGCCGCACGGCAAACCGGCCGAGGTCGCCGCCGTCGTGCGAGACCATTTCGCGGCCAAGGCGCTCGATCGCAAGACCGACTCGCTCGGTGCGTTGCCGAACGCACCGGATCGCCGCCGGCCCGGACCGCCCCGCACACCGGCCGAGCGCGAGTTCGTCCAGCAGTGGTCGGCGACGCAGGGCGATACGGTCGTGCGCGAGGTATTCGAGGGGCGGTTGTGTCGTTATTGCCACGTCGTCGAACCGACGAGCGATCCGAAACTGCCTTGGAACATCGCGCCGATCTCGCTGCAGGAACATGCGATGAGCGCCGCTGCGTTCGACCACGCACCGCACGCCGATACGGCCTGCGTCGACTGCCATGCGGCGAAGACATCGAAACTCAGCAGCGATGTCCTGCTGCCGGACATCGGCAACTGCCGCGCCTGCCACGGCGATGTCGGCGGCAAGGAGCAGGTCGCCAGCACCTGCCTGGATTGCCACAGCTACCATGTCGACGGCGGGGTGCTCTGGGATCCCCAGGCAACCCGGCGCAAGACGCTCGGCACACAGCGGCATCCCAAGCTGATCACCCCGCGAGGTGGGTCCTGATGCTGCTCTTCCCCCGGGTGTCGTTCCGCCGCCTCCTGAACGCGGCTCGGCCGCTGAGGCTCGCGCTGCCCATGGCCGTTGCGCTGGTCGCCTGCTCAGGCGGTGGTGGCGGACTGTCCGAGACCGGCTGCGACGGTAGCTGCCAGACGACACAGCGCCTCGAGGTCGCCGACGTGCAGCAGGTCATCGCGCAGGCAGTCGGAGAAGCGCAGGCGCGCGGCGCGCAGGCGACGATCGCCGTCGTCGACCGGGTCGGCAACGTGCTGGGCGTGTTTCGCATGAACGGCGCGGCCACCGACATCACGATTCCGAACACACTCGGCACGCGCTTCGTCGAAGGCGGGCTGCACGGCATCACGGTGATTCCCGATTCGCTGGCCGCGATCGCAAAGGCCGTCACCGGGGCCTACCTGAGCTCCGAGGGCAACGCGTTTTCGACGAGGACAGCCAGCCAGATCGTCCAAGAGTTCTTCAACCCGCGCGAGACCAACCAGCCGGGCGGGCCCCTGTTCGGGGTGCAGTTCAGTTCCCTGCCTTGTTCGGATCTGGTGACGCGCTTCTCTGGCGGCGCCGTCGGACCCGGGCCGCAGCGTTCGCCGCTGGGTCTGTCGGCGGATCCGGGCGGCTTCCCGCTGTACAAGGACGGCGCCCTGGTCGGCGGTGTTGGCGTGATCGCCGATGCGACGTACGGACTCGACCCGGTGATCAGCGACCGCGACGACGATCTCGACGAACTTCTCGCCGTCGCCGCGACGTCCGGCTTCGACGCGCCGGAAGATCGTCAGGCCGATCGCATCACCGTGGACGGGAAGACCTTCCGCTATCGGGATGTCGATCGCGGAGATCTGGCCTCGAATCCCGCCGCGGCACCGGCGTTCGCCGCGCTGGCGCCGGTCGGGAACCTGCAAGCCGTCCCCGGCTACAGCGCCGCGGCCATCGTCGCCGGCACGGTCTTCGGACAAGCCGATTCGGGAATCCGGCCGGCGGGCGCCGCGCTGGCCGGGCTCGACGCCTTCGTGCTGGTCGATGGCGCGAACACCGAGCGCTTCGCCCCGATCGCGGGGACCGACGGCGCAGTCACACCGATGCCGCTGACGTCCACCGAAGTCACCGAGCTGCTGCGAGGCGCGCTCACCGTCGCCAACCGGTCCCGTGCCCAGATCCGCCGACCCCTGAGTTCGCAGATGCGGGTCTCCGTCTCGGTGGTCGATACCTTCGGCGCGACGCTAGGCGTAGCCCGCACGCGCGATGCGCCCATCTTTGGCACCGACGTGTCGCTGCAGAAAGCACGTGCCGCGGCGTTCTTCTCCGGCACCGCTGCGGCAGCGGACCTGCTCGCCACGCCCGACACCACTTACCTGGGCAACGGCGAAGTCTCGAGCATCGCCGCGTACGTGGCCCCATTCCGCGATGCGTTCGGCCGTTCGACCTTGCTCGCCGACGGCAGCGTGGCCTTCGGCGATCGCTCGGTCGGCAATCTCGCGCGACCCTTCTTTCCGGACGGCCTGAGCGGCGCCGAAAACGGCCCGCTGTCGAAGCCCTACGCGCGCTGGAGTCCGTTCGCTACCGGCCTACAGCTGGATTTGGTCAACAGCGCCGTCCTGCAGCACGTGGTGTTCGTACTCGGTGGCGGTGCCGACATCGGCGTCGGCGCCTGCACGCAGATGCCGGCCACGACGAGCACGCCGAGCCGCCTCGCCAACGGCCTGCAGATCTTTGCGGGAAGCGTGCCCGTTTATCGCGGCAACACGCTGGTGGGCGCGGTCGGCGTATCCGGCGACGGCATCGACCAGGACGACATGGTGGCCTTCCTCGGTGTCCACAACGCCGGACTGAGCCTGGGCACCGGCATCGGCAACGCGCCGCCTGCGATTCGTGCGGACCGCTTCGAACCGCGCGGCACGCGCCTGCGCTACATCCAGTGTCCGCAGTCTCCCTTCCTCGACTCGGGCGACCAGAACGTATGCCAGGGCAAATGAAGAAGACCACGATGCGCCGGCGTACCCGCGTCGTCTTCGCGGCGCTGGCGCTGCTGTGCACGGCGTCCGTCGCACGGGGCGAGGAACCAGAGCAGCGTCGCTACGGTCCGGTGCAGGCGCGCGAGACGCTGCATTCGATCGCCATGCAGGTACGGCCCGAGCGCTCGGCCAGATCGACGTGCCAGGCCACGATCGCGCTGTACTGGGCCAATCGCGAGGCCTTCGTTGGGTCGATCCACACCCTGCGTCCCGGCTCGATCCTTCGCGTGCCGGACGCCGCGACGATCAATGCCGTACCCGGAGAGATCGCCGACAAGCTGTACAGCGATCCCAAGTTCGATTTCGCTGCAGTCGCTCCGACCAAGACGGAGATTGCGGCAACGGAGGCGGAGGCCCTTGCACCGCTCCCGGTCATCCCGCTTCCGCGCGTCTTGCCGCCGATGCCGGCCGCGCCACCAGAGAACGACGAACCGGAAGCGGCCTTGCAGGCGACCGAAGTCGGCGAACAGCGCCCTGCGCTCCCACGGGTGCCGCCGCCGCAGGCCGCCGCAATCGTGCCGCCGCCTTCCGTCGATGCGAGCGTGGCAGTCGAACTGGGCACTCGCCGCCGCCCAGGCGAGAACGCGGTGGAGCCGGCACAGACGCGTACCGCGATCGGCCCGTTGACGGTGAATCCCAATGCCGCGAGCGGCCTGGTGCCGGTGGCGCCGCCGCAGCGGCCCTGGATGCCGGAGACCTGGACCAAAGCCCCGGTGCCCGATCGCTGGCGCCTGCTCAACGCGCTGGAGCTGATGCCGCAGCGCTGGTGGGACCCGTATCACCAGAACACCTGGAAGGGCGACAAGCCGGTCCGCAACGGTGACGAATTCCTGATCCTGTCGGCGATCTTCGACGCCATCGCCGAGCCGCGCCGCTTCCCGCAACCGGTCGGACCGCAGTCCACGACCGACCCCGGCTCCACCGGCATCTTCGGCGGATCGGACAACACTCTGTTCAACACCAATCTGATCCTGTCAGTCGTCTATCTCAAGGGCGATACGACGTTCCGCCCACCCGACTGGGAGTACCACTTCCTGCCGGTGATCAGCTTCAACTACGCACGCAACGAAGAATCGCGCGTGCTGGAGATCGACCCGGACAACGGTACCGCGCGCACCGACTCCCACATCGGCATCCAGGAGCTGTTCGCGGACTATCACCTGCGCAACGTTTCCGACCGTTTCGATTTCGACTCGATCCGCATCGGCATTCAGCCGTTCTCGTCCGACTTTCGCGGGTTCCTGTTCCAGGACAACCAGTTGATGGTCCGCTACTTCGGTACGCGCGACAACAACCGCTGGCAGTTCAATCTCGCCTTGATGCGACGCCTCGAGAAGGACACCAACACCGCGCTCAACGCCGTCGAGAAGGATCCGCGCCACGACGACACGCTGATCGCCAATCTCTACCGCCAGGACTTCCCGGTGCTGGGTTTCACGTCGCAGGTGACGCTGGCGCACAACCGCAACCGTGAGGACAAGCGCGGCTTGTTCTTCAACGACAACGGATTCGTCGAGCGGCCCGCCTCGATCGGCACCGAGTCGCCGCGCCAGTACGACGTCACCTACGTCGGCTACAACGGCGACGGTCATTTCGGGCGACTCAACGCGACCGTGTCCACGTATCTGGCGATCGGCGACGAATCGAGCGGCGTGTTCACCGATCGCAAGCGCGACATCATGGCGGCGTTCGCGGCCGCCGAATTCTCGGTGGACACTGACTGGATCCGGCACCGCGTCTCGCTGCTGTGGGGCTCGGGTGACGACGATCCGTACGACGACGAGGCCAATGGCTTCGACGCGATCTTCGAGAACCCGACGTTCGCCGGTGCCGACACCAGCTTCTGGTTCCGCCAGGCGGTTCCGTTGATCGGCGGTGGCATCGTGAACCTGTCCCAGCGCAACGCGCTGCTGAACAACCTGCGCTCGAGCAAGGAACACGGGCAGTCGAACTTCGCCAATCCCGGCATCCTGCTCGCCGGCTTCGGCCAGGACTTCGACGTCTCGCCGCAGTTCCGCGTGTCCACCAACTTCAACCATCTCTGGTTCGACGACACGGCAGTACTCGAAGTGGCGCGCAACCAGGGTGGCATCGACCGTGACATCGGCTGGGATCTTTCGGCCGCGTTGATCTGGCGCCCGTTCTTCACGCAAAACCTGATCTTCAGGCTCTCAGGTGCGTACCTGCTGCCCGGCCAGGGCTTCGAGGATCTGTATCCGGATGAAGAGGGCTACTCCGTGTTGGGCAACCTGATCCTGGCCTACTGACATGAGTATCCGATCGGCAATCA
>CAZXXM010000042.1:0-2508 GCA_964644715.1 uncultured Salinisphaerales bacterium | reverse complement strand
AGCGAAGGCTGCGTGAGCTGCCACACCGACTCGGACCAGAAGACGATGCATCGCAACCCGGCCGTCGTGCTCGGGTGCACCGATTGCCACGGCGGAGATCCTCGCGTCGCCGTCGCCGGAGGGCTCAGCCGGGTCGAACTCGGTTACATCGACGCGATGGAACGGGCGCACGTGCTGCCGCGTTATCCGTCCGCCTGGGAAACCAGCGCCAACCCCGCACACAGCTACACGCTGCTGAACAAGGAAGCGCCGGAATTCATCCGTTTCATGAATCCGGGCGACTACCGCGTCGCGCGCGAAGGCTGCGGCGCCTGCCATCTTCCGATCATCGAAGCCGCCGAGCGCAGCCTGATGTCGACCGCCACGATGTTCTTCGGTGGCGCTTCGTACAACAACGGAATTCTGCCGTTCAAACGCTACGTGCTGGGCGAGGCTTATACCCGAGAAGGCGCGCCGGCCAAGCTCGAGAATCCGGTGAAGCCAGACGCCAACATGATCCGCCAAGGCATCGTCGGCGAGGTATATCCGATGCCAATGTGGGAAGTCACGCCGCCCGCCGACGTCTTCCGCGTGTTTGAGCGCGGCGGCCGCAACATCGGTTCGATCTTCGCGGAAACCGGCATTCCGAATTCGCTGGGCCAGATCCAGCGCCTGGAAGAACCCGGAAGGCCCGACATCAAACAGTCGAATCGCGGACCGGGCACCGGCAATCGCATCGCCGTGCCGCTGCTGAACATGCACAAGACGCGACTCAACGATCCCTACATGTGGTTCCTCGGAACCAACGACCAGCCGGGAGACTATCGATCCTCCGGATGCTCGGGCTGTCACGTCGTCTACAGCAACGACCGCGATGCCCGTCATTCCGCCGGCTATGCCAAGCACGGAAATCGCGGCATGACGCAGACCGCCGATCCCACGATCGCCAGGAACGTCAGCGGCCATCCGCTGAAGCACGAGTTCACGCGCGCCATCCCGACCTCTCAGTGCATGGTGTGCCACATGCACCAGCCGAACATCTTCCTGAACTCGATGCTCGGCTACACGATGTGGGACTACGAGTCCGATGCGCCGCACATGTGGCCCGAGAAGGAAGCCAAGCCCTCCGACGCCGAAATCCGCAAGATCAACCAGCGCAATCCGGAAGAGGCTGCGATCCGTGGCAAGTGGGCCGATCCGGAATTCCTGGAGAAGGTTTCGGAACTCAATCCCCAGCTCAAGGACACGCAGTTCGCGGACTACCACGGCCACGGCTGGAACTTCCGCGCGATCTACAAGCGTGACCGCAAAGGCAACCTGCTGGACAAGGCAGGCGCGCTGGTCGCCGACGACGATCCGAAGAAATTCTCCAAGTCGGTGCACCTCTCCTCGATCCATGTCGACGTCGGCATGCACTGCGTCGACTGCCACTTCGCGCAGGACGCGCACGGCAACGGTCATATCTATGGCGAGGTCGCCCAGGCCATCGAGATCGACTGCCAGGACTGCCACGGCACCGCGGACCGCTATCCGAATCTGCGTAGTTCCGGCCCCGCGGCCCCCCCGGCGCAATGCGCGCCGGGCAGCACGCTGGCGACGTTGAGCGTGTCCCCTGCCAGTGGCGAAACTTCCGTCCGGAAACCCGCAGCGCCACAGAGCATCTGCATCGACGGCGCCGGCAAGGTACAGCCGCAGCTTCCGTCGGGAACCGACTTCAGCCGCCTGCGCACTCAGGACGGACGTCTGCGCTTCGAATGGGTCGGCGGCAAGCTGATGCAGCGCTCGGCGCTGACGCCGGGTCTCGAATGGGAAGTGTCGCTGGTCAAGGATTCGGTCACGCCGGGCAACTCGCATTACAACGAGAAGGCTGCGCGCGCGAAGCTGATGAGCCGCGATACGCGCACGCAGCACTTCGGTACCGACGTCGCCAAGGATGCACGTGCGCACGGCGACGAGGAGATGGTCTGCGCAACCTGTCATAGCTCATGGACGACGTCGTGCTTCGGCTGCCATCTGCCGATCCAGGCCAACTGGAAATCGGAACGGCAGCATTTCGAAGGCGGCGAGTCGCGCAACTTCGCGACCTACAACCCCCAGGTCGCGCGCGACGACTTCTACATGCTGGGCAAGCACGGCGAATCCAAGGGACACCGCGTCGCACCGATACGCTCGTCGTCCGCGCTGGTGTTGTCGTCGACCAATTCCAATCGCGAGCGCATCTACATTCAGCAGGCGCCGGTTGCCGCCAGCGGCTTCTCTTCGCAGGCCTTTGCCCCGCACTACCCCCACACGGAACGCAAGACCGAAACCAAGACCTGCGAGGACTGCCACCTCTCGGCAGCCAATGACAACACTGCCTGGATGGCCTCGCTGCTGGGTCAGGGCACCGGCTTCGTGAATTTCATCGGCTTCAATTCCTGGGTGGGCATGTCCGGCGAGATCGGCGCCGGCCAGGTCCCCGAGTGGGACGAGCCGCAGGCGGTGAGCGGCTCCTACCTGCAGCGTTACGCTTATCCCGAGCGTTACCGC
>CAZXXM010000041.1:0-13890 GCA_964644715.1 uncultured Salinisphaerales bacterium | reverse complement strand
TGGCGGCCTTGAGATTGTCCGAGGTGGCACCGATGGGAAGTCCGGTCGCCGGATCGCCACAAGCTTCGTGGTATTCGAGGTGGCCGTGCGCATGACCGGTCTCGCCTTCTGCTGTGGAACGAAAGACAGCGGCGACGTCATTGAAACCTTCGACGTCCGCCTTCTGCGCGAAGTACAGATAACGGCGATTGGCCTGCGATTCACCGGCGAACGCGGCCTTCAGATTTTCTTCGGTCCTGGAGCCCTTCAGTCCCATGGCTTGCTCTCCTCTCAAGTAGCTGGCGTGTGGGTACAACGACCCGAGCGTACGCCCGCCGGTGCCGATGTCCAAGCAAAGGATTTCATGCACCTCATAGCGCACGGCTATGGGAGGCCTTCAGGCCGGGTAGCCCGTGATCCGGCGGATACGGCGGTAGAGCGGGCGCAATCTCGGATAAATCTCGCGGTAGACCTCGCGATACAGGCCTTCGTAGGTTCGATGCGCCGTCATGTCGACCTCGAAGCGGCGCCCGGTGCGCGTCATCGCGCGGACTGCGGCCGGATAGTCCACGTACAGGCCCAGGCTCACGGCGAGATTCATCGCCGCGCCCAGGGCCGAAGTCTCGTAGACATCGGGCCGTTCCGCCGTGATGCCGAAGACGTCCGCCGTGATCTGCATCGCCGCATCCGACTGGGATCCTCCGCCTCCGACGACGACGCGTCCGATCTTGCGGCCCGTCTTGCGTTCGATCTGCTCGGCGCCTGCACGCAGGCCGTACACCAGCCCCTCGAGGATCGCGCGATAGACGTGCGAGCGAGTGTGGACGTCACCGAAACCGATAATGCTGCCCTTGGCCTCCGGCCCCGGGTCCCGCACGCCCGGCGACCAGTACGGCTGCAAGGTCAGGCCCATCGAGCCCGCCGGAACCTCACGCACGAGCTCGTCAAACAGCGATTCCACGGCGACGCCTCTTTCTCGCGCGAGCGCGACTTCTCGATACGCGAACTCTCGCTTGAACCAGCTGACCATCCAGAAGCCACGATAGATCTGGATCTCCGTGTTCCAGGCGTTCGGCATCGCCGCGGGATACGCAGGCAGCATGCGCTGCACCTCCACGTATCGGGGCTGCGTGGTGTTCACGGTTGCCGTTGTACCGAAAGAGAGCTGGGCGACATCGGGTTCCAGCGCACCGCAGCCGAGCACTTCGCAGGCTTTGTCGGCAGCCGCGGCAATCAGCTTCAGTCCTGCCGGGAGACCGAGCGCCTCGGCCGCCTTCGGCGCGAGCCCGCCTAGAACGGCACCTGGCGGCACGAGCCGCGGCAGCTGATCGCGACGGACGACCACGGCCTTCCACTTGAAGTCCGACGGCGCGGCCCAGTCGAGACGTTTGTAGTCGAACGGAACGTAGCCGACCTGGCTGCCCGTCGAATCGACGTATTCGCCCACCAACCGGTGCACGAGAAAGCCGCTGAGGAAAAGATACTTCGCCGTCTGCTTCCACAACTCGGGCTGGTGTTGTGCGAACCAGTTGGCCTTGGCCTCCGCCTGCAGGTGCGCCACCAGTGAGCTTGCACCAGCGATGGCGAACAGGCTGCGCCACATCGGTCCCAGATCCGGAGGCGCGGAGCAGCGCCGCTGGTCGAGCCAGACCGTGGCCGGCCGCAGGACCCGGCCTTCGGCATCGAGGCAGATCATCGTTGCGCGCTGCGTGGTCAGCGCAAGCCCTGCGATGTCGTCGGGCTTCACGTCATGGCCGGCCCACAGGCCGCAGCAGGCCTGCGTCAGTGCGTTCCAGTAGATCTCGGGATCCTGCTCGGCCCAGCCGGGTTGCGGCGATACATAGGGTTCGATCGCGACCTGCTGGCGTGCCAGCAGGCGACCGTGCTCGTCGAACACGATGGCCCGCGCACTCTGTGTCCCCACATCCAGTGCCAACAGCTTTTTGGCGCTCACGACGGCGCGTGCCGCTGCTGCCACATCGACAGATACGCAGCCTCCTCATGGGCCCAGCGTGCGTCGTCCCAGTGCAGATCGGCCTGCACGGCCGTGCGGATGCCCGGTAGCAGATCCCGCCCGCCGTTCGGAGTGACCAGGCCGATTCGGGTGCGTCGCATCAACAGATCGTCGAGATGCATCACCTGTTCGCGCTGAGCCGACCAGCGCAACTCGGCCCAGCAATAGGGCGTACCCGGAATCGTTTCAAGCTGTTCGGCAGCCGATTGAGACTTCAATTGATCCGCGGCGCCGGCGCCGAGCCGCCCTTGCAGACGACGTGACGCCGGATCCGATGCCGCGCCTTTCTCGAACAAAGGCGCATCCGGTTGCGGCGCGAGACGGGGATTCTGTCGGGCCGCCTCTCGGAGCACCCGACGCGCCGTCACACGAAACGTCGTGAGCTTGCCGCCGGTGATGTTCACCAGCCCCTCGCCCGACCACAGTGCCGATTCGCGTGACTCAGCGGATGGCGCACCTTTGCCGCCTGCGACCACGGGGCGCACGCCGGCGTACGAGGACAGCGCGTCCTGCGCGGCGAGCTTTACGCTGGGAAATCGAAGATTGAGGGCCTCGATCAGGTACGCCGATTCTTCCGCTGTCATGCGTGGGGATTCGGACAGCCGCATGTCGTGATCCAGATCGGTGGTGCCGTACAGCACGGCGCCTTCCCAGGGATACGCGAAGATCGGCCGCCGATCACGGGGATGCAGCCAGGAGATCGCATGGGAAATCGGCAGGCGTTCGTGTGCGAACACGAAATGGCTGCCCCGCAGCGGCCTCAGTTGCGGCGCGCCGATCGTTGCGGGCGCGAACTTACGCGCCCATACGCCGGTTGCGTTGACGACGAGACCCGCCTCGACGTCGCGCGTGGCCGTCGATATGCGATCGCTCAGCACCACGCCCGTCACGCAATCGCCGCTACGCAGCAGATCGTCGACCTCGACGTAGTTCAGCACGCAGGCTCCGGCGGCGCGGCTGTCCTCGATCAAGCGTTGCACGAGTCGCGCGTCGTCGGTCCGCGCATCCACGAAGCGCATCGCGCCCTGCAGGTTCTCGCGCGACAGTGCCGGCTCGGCTTCGGCAACTTCGGCAGCCGTCATCCACGCGGAAGCGAGCCGTCCCGCCATCAGGTCGTAGACGAACAAACCCGTCTGCATCAGCGCGCGGCTGGGCTTCGAGTGTCGCTGAATCGGCATCAGGAAGATCTGCGGATCCACCAGTCCCGGCGCTTCGCACAGCAGGCGTCCGCGCTCTCGAACGGATTCCAGCGTGAGGCGCCACTGCGCAGACTGCAGATAGCGCAATCCGCCGTGCACGAGTTTCGAAGAACCGCTCGAAGTCTCGGATGCGAAGTCACCACGGTCGACCAGAAGAACGGAGGCGCCGGTCCGGATCGCTTCTCGCAGGACGCCCGCCCCGGTGATGCCCCCGCCGATGATGATCAGGTCGTAACGCGGCAACAGTCCGGCCAGGCGATCCGTTGTGCTCATGCGGCCTCGGCAGCCGGCGACTCGCTTCGGCCCCGCTGCGGATGCCGGCTTCGTGCTCCGTCGCTCACGCGAACAGCTTGCCCGGATTCATCAAGCCGGCCGGATCGAGCTCGCGCGCGCAAGCGCGCAACAGATCCATTCCCAACGCACCCTTCTCGGCCTCGAGATAGGGTGCGTGATCGGTACCGACGCCGTGCTGGTGACTGATCGTGCCTCCGTGGGCAACGATGGTTTCGGACACGCGTGTCTTGAGTCGCTGCCAGCGCGCGAAGTCGGCGTCGTGATCGCCGGCCGAGCGGAAGACGAACGTCGAGTAGATGCTGCAGCCCTGCCGATACACGTGCGAGAGATGCGTGAAGGCGTGGACGCTCTCGCCGTCGATGGCGAACGCAGCCGTCGCGGTCTGCTCGATTGCACGCATCAAGGCCGTCGCCTGCGGCCAGTTGACGCAGGTCTCGACCGTATCGGCGCCGTATCCGAACCTCCACAGGCTATTGCGCAGGTATGGTCCCTTGAACCGGTTCTTCGCCCAGCCCTGCCCGATCATCCGGCCCGCGTGCACGCCGCGGGACTGCTTGCACAGCGTCAGCGCCTCGCGCCGGCTGCGCAGCACTTCACGATTGAGCCCGGTCAGACCCAGCACCATCATCACCGGGCGCGCGCCCGAGCCGCGCAGCTTGAGGTAACGCTTGAGCCAGGTGATCGCCTTCTCGTGGCCCGCGAGCGTGAGCTGCGTTTCCGTCTCCGTTTCGTTGGACAGGCGGAGCATCGACAGCGGCAGATCGGATTGCACGAGATGGCGCATCGCCTCGATGCCCAGATCCCAGGTGGGGAAGAAGATCGCGTGGAAATCTTCGCGCTCTGCGATTCTGCGTACGCGCATCACCGCTTCGCTCAGAACGCCCAGACGGCCTTCCGAACCCAGCACGAACTCGCGCAAATCGGGCCCGGCAGACGACGCGGGAACGCTGCCGACGTTCAGTGATCCGCGAGGGGTGACGAGCCGTCCTCCGGCGAACAGGTTCTCGATGCGACCGTAACGCAGCGACTGCTGTCCGCTCGAACGCGTCACGACCCAGCCGCCCACGGTCGAGTATTCATACGACTGCGGAAAGTGCCCGAGAACGTAGCCACGGTCACGCAGTTGCGCTTCGACACGAGGCCCGGGCGTGCCCGCACCGAAACGCGCGAGTTGAGAGACGGGATCGAATTCGAGCAACCTCTCCATGCGCTCGAGCGAGAGATTCAGCACCGGCTGCTCCGAGTCGGCGATATCGAGATGCCCTACGACGCTGGTACCACCGCCCCAGGGAACGACACGCGCGCCACGGGACACGGCCGACTGCAGTGCCGCCTCGATCTCCACGTGCGTGGTGGGAAACGCCACGGCGTCGGCGACAGCACCGATGCGTCCGTACTTGAGCGCCAGCCAGTCTCGATAGCTTTGCCCGCGAGCACGACGCAGGCGGGTATCGGCCGAGACATCGAATCCCGATTCATTCCAACGCGATTCGCGAATCTGCCCCAGCACCGCGTCGAGCCGAGTTTCGATCCCTGGCGTACCGACCCCGATACGCTCGGCGAGAAACGTGAGCGCCTTGGGGTCCAGCGGATAGTCGAGATTCTCTTCGCCCCAGCCGTTCCATCGCCGCATGCCATCCCCGCGTTCGTCCGGCCCTGATCGGCCGAGTGTAACCGCCGCTCAGGCGGCCGAACGCACCGACGCTGCGAATCCCTGGAGTTGGGCCAGCGTCAAACACGGACCATCGAAGGATCCGCGCACGGAGCGGACCGGCTGATCCGGCTCGCCGCAGCCGTCGAGCACCATCACGGCGCTGGAAAAATCGTCGCCTTCGGTGTTCGCATTCGTCGTAACGATGGTCGGAACGCCGGCCGCGACGGCTGCACGCAAACCCATCGCCGAATCTTCGAGAGCGACGCACTCGCCGGCTCCGAGCCCCAGCTTGGAGAGTGCGAGCAGGTAGGTATCGGGCGCGGGCTTCTTGCGCATGACATCTTCGCCACTAACGATCAGATCGATGCGCTCGGCGAGTTCCTCGCCCAAGCCGTAGCGCAATACGGGTTTGAGACTCGCACGGCTGGCATTACTGACCAGCGCCACGCGCAGCCCCGCCGCATCCGCTTCTCGGATCAGACGAGCGACACCGGGACGCAAGGGCACCTGCCCTTTACGAAGGTAGCGCCTGAAATAGTGTGATTTGAGGCCGTGAACTTCGCGGACCCAGGCTTGCGGATCGGCCGCGTAGGCTTCCGCATGCACACCCAGTTCGGGCTTGTAGTGATTCACGTAATGAAGCAGCCGCTCCTTGCCACCGGGCTGCTCGAGCAGTTTTCGATACAGCTTGGGTCCCCAGCGAAAACTCAGACCGAGCTTTCGGAAGGCGCGGTTGTATGCGGGGCGATGGCCGTGTCGCTCGGTATCTGCAACGGTTCCATCCACGTCCAGCAGCAGCGCCCGGAGACTCACGACCCGCCACCCACCCGGCGCGAAAGATGATTCTTCGCGAACGGCCTGCGCTCCAACAACTGAAAACGTGCTGACATGACTTTCAAAGCTTAGCACATCTCTCATGCAATCAATCGGTTCGCGTTGCTTTCTAAAGCAGATTTTGCGACCGTTCGCACACTTTTACCGTCCTTCCGTCGGGATGACCCGCTACGTTGGCCGTTTCGCTCCCACTCCGTCCGGCGCTCTGCATTTCGGATCGCTGGTGACCGCGTTGGGCAGTTGGCTCGATGCGCGAGGGGCTGGTGGACAGTGGCTGCTTCGTATCGACGATCTGGACACCGCCCGAGTGAAAGCCGGTGCCGAAGCCCAAATTCTGCGCCAACTCGATGAGCACGGCCTGAACTGGGATGGAACTCCCAGACGGCAAAGCGAGCACGTCGCCGAATACGAAGAAGCACTGGATGCCCTCCGTCGACAGGATGTGCTGTACGCGTGCCGATGCACCCGCGCCCAATTGGCCGCGTTACCGACCGAGGCCCAGGAAGACTCGGAGCCGCTCTATCCGGGAACCTGCCGGGAGGCCGGTCTGGACCATCAGAACGCTGCGCTGCGCTTTCGGTTGCCGGATCATTCCGGCATGGGAGATTTCGTTGTGAGGCGGCGCGATGGAACCCCAGCGTATCAGCTCGCCTGCGCCGTGGATGAAACCGCCCAGGGCATCACCGATGTGGTGCGCGGCGCAGACTTGCAGACCTCCGGCGTCCGCCAGGTCTTGGTGATGAAAGCACTCGGTCTTTCAATTCCTCGTTACCGTCATATCCCCATCGTCCGCGATTCGCTCGGCCGGAAGCTCGGGAAGCGCAACGAAGCCAGGCCGCTGGAAGCCGCCGAGGCCCGTGCAAATCTGTTGGACGCATTGACCGTACTAGGCCAGACCCACCCGCCGGAGGCCGAACGCCTTTCGGCAACGGAACTGACCCTCGCGGCGATCAGGACGTGGCGGCCGGATCAAATCCCCCACCATACAACCTAAAGTTACGTAAGCCTTTGTTGCAGGCCGCCGATTCTGGCATTCTTGGCGCAGTGCAACATGGCGTCGAACATGAGTGAACTGCGCGTCATCAAGAAGTACCCGAATCGTCGGCTCTACGACACCGAGATCAGCCGTTACATCACGCTCGAAGAGGTCCGTCAGCTGGTCCTCCAGAACGTCCGGTTCCGGGTCGAGGACAAGCGCACTCGCGAGGACATTACGCGGACGATCCTGCTGCAAGTGATCGCAGAGCAGGAAGAAGGCGGCGATCCGATTTTCACGACCGAACTGCTGACGTTCATCATTCGGTTCTACGGCGACCCGATGCAGCCGAGCATCAGTCGCTATCTGGAGCTTTCGCTCCAGCTCTTCATGCAGCAACAAGGCAATTTCACAGAACAGCTGAGAGGCATGCTGGGTCAAGCGCAACAGCCGCTTCACGCGCTCAAGGAATTAGCGGATCGTCAGGTTCCGATCTGGCGGACGGTCCGCAAGGAGTTCCTGCGAAATCTCTCACGCACCAAGCTCAATAAGCTCGCGCGCGGAACCGATACGGAAGATTGAGCTCGCCGGCGTCCTTGAAGTCTGCGGCAGCAGAGAATTTTCTTATTCCTTGTTGCTGCGTCGCACAATTTTGCGTTGACATCGAAAATTCGCAAATCTATAGTGCATCGCAACAAAGTCCGAACAAGAAAAAGAGCGCCAGAGGCGCTCCAACTTTTTCGAATTTTATAGTCTCCTCCAGAAAGGCCCGAGGCCTTTCTCGCACTCGCCCCCGTCTTGTTCCGGGGGTATTTTTTTGCCCAACCTATTGGTCGTGGTCCTATGACCGGTGCTTCGAACGATTCTGCGTGATCGACTTCACATCCGCAAGCCGATCACGCATTGCTCATCGCTTCAAGCGACGTCGATCGCCTTCATCGACAGACGAATACGTCCCTGCTTGTCCACTTCGAGAACCTTGACTCGAACGGTCTGGCCTTCCTTGACAACGTCTTCGACCTTCTCGACTCGCTTGTCGGCGAGCTGCGAGATGTGGACGAGGCCGTCCTTCCCTGGGGAGATCGTCACGAACGCACCGAAATCCATCAGCTTAGCGACCTTGCCCTCGTAGATCGCGCCGACTTCCACGTCGCGCGTCAGCGCATTGATTCGCGCGATCGCCTGCTCGGCCTGAGCGTGATCGGTGGCAGCAATCTTGATCGTGCCGTCATCATCGATGTCGATCGAGCAGCCCGTCTCCTCCGTGATCGAGCGAATCGTGACGCCACCCTTGCCGATGACTTCGCGAATCTTGTCGGGATGGATCTTGATGGTCGTGATGCGCGGGGCGTACTTGGACATCTCGGTCCGCGCCGATGGCAGCACCTGATCCATCTGATCGAGGATGTGCATGCGAGCCGCCTTCGCCTGCGCGAGGGCCTGCTTCATGATCTCGCCGTTGACACCGGTGATCTTGATGTCCATCTGAAGCGCGGTCACGCCGTTGCGCGAGCCGGCCACCTTGAAGTCCATGTCACCGAGATGATCCTCGTCGCCGAGAATGTCGGTCAGCACCGCGAACTTGTTGCCTTCGAGAATCAGGCCCATCGCGACACCGGCGACCGGCGCCTTGAGCGGTACACCCGCATCCATCATCGCCAGGCAGGAACTGCAGACCGAAGCCATCGACGACGATCCATTCGATTCGGTGGTCTCCGCGACCACGCGCACGACGTATGGAAATTCCTTGTCGAGATCCGGCATCACGCCAGCCAGACCGCGCTTGGCCAAACGACCATGGCCGATCTCGCGCCGCTTGGGAGCGTTGAGGCGGCCGGTCTCACCGACGCTGTACGGGGGGAAGTTGTAGTTGAGCATGAACGGCTCGCGCCACTCACCCTCCATCGCGTCGATCAGCTGGGCATCCTTGCCGGTGCCGAGCGTGACGACGGCGAGAACCTGCGTTTCGCCACGCGTGAAGATCGCCGAGCCGTGCGTGCGGGGAAGCACGCCCGCTGAGATGCTGATCGGGCGCACGGTGCGCGTGTCACGGCCATCGATACGCGGATGACCCTCGATGATGCGATTACGGACGACCACGGCCTCGAGGTCGTGGAACGCGACGCTGGCGGCATTGGCGTCGAACTTCGGAGTCTCGCCCGAGCACAGCGCTTCGAGCATCTTGCCGCGCGCGGCGGCGACAGCGTCATGGCGAGCGCCCTTGTCGGCAACGCCGTACGCACTGGTGATGTCCCCCCGAAACGCGGCGATCGCATCGTTCAGACCGGTGTTGGCGGCAGCCGGCTTCCAGTCCCACTTGGGCTTGCCGGCAACGGCAACGAGTTCGTTGATGGCCGTTATGGCGGTCTGCATCTGCTCGTGGCCGAACAGGACGGCGCCGAGCATCACGTCCTCCGAAAGCTGCTTGGCTTCGGATTCGACCATCATCACGGCGTCCTTCGTGCCTGCAACGACGAGATCGAGTTCCGAGGTTTCCTGTTGCGTAGCCGACGGGTTCAGGATGTACTGACCGTTCAGGTATCCGACCTTGGCTGCGGCAATCGGGCCCTGGAACGGCACGCCGGACAACGCCAGCGCAGCCGAGGCGCCGAGCATCGCGGGAATGTCGGCGTCGACTTCGGGATTCAGCGACAGGACGGTGGCGACGATCTGGATCTCGCAGAAGTAGCCGTCTGGGAACAGCGGGCGGATCGGGCGATCGATCAGGCGCGACGTGAGCGTCTCTCGCTCGCTCGGACGTCCTTCACGCTTGAAGAATCCACCGGGGATGCGACCACCCGCGTAGGTGCGCTCCATGTAATCGACGGTGAGCGGGAAGAAATCCTGCCCGGGCTTGGCTTCCTTCTTCGCGACGACCGTGACGAGCAGGACGGTGTCGTCCATGCGCACGATCACCGCAGCCGTCGCCTGACGAGCGATATGGCCGGTTTCGATCGTGACGTTATGCGCGCCGTAGGGGAAAGTCTTGGTGACGGGGGTAGCAGGAAGAGCGGGAATTCCCATTATTTAAACTCGCAGATCTTGAGGACGAAGGAAAAAACGACCGCGCAAACGAAACTGCGCCGCTTTAGCGGCGCAGTCCCAGTTCGGCGATCAGCTTCGTGTAGCGCGCTTCGTCCTTGCGCTTCAGGTAGTCCAGCAAGCTGCGGCGCTGGTTCACCAGCTTGAGCAGACCGCGGCGGGAGTGGTGATCCTTGGCGTGCTGCTCGAAGTGTCCGCCGAGGTCGGAGATGCGGGCCGAGAGGAGTGCGACCTGCACTTCCGGAGAACCCGTGTCGCCCTGGCCACGAGCGAATTTCTGAACCACACCCTGCTTCTGTTCTACCGAAAGAGTCATCTCAAACGCTCCAAACCTTGATTGATTTCATTGCAAAGCTCGCGATTGTAACTTCCATGCTCCAGGCCCTCAAGCCGTAGAAGCGCCGCCGAGCCATCGGCTGGGGTGCAGAAGACCGTCCACGCCGAGCCTGCCGATGGCCTTCAACACGCCGGCCTCGTCCATCACAGCAAGCGGAATTTCGCCTGAAAAATCATTGCTATTGATGCATCCCACAGCCTGACCACGCGAGACGCGGCGCAGTTCGTCGGGCGGTAATCTGATCTGCGGCCAATTCTTCACGGCTGCCGAGAGCGGCAGCAGAAGGGCGTCCAGTTCCGACAGCCCTCCCGTCGTGGTCAAGGCCTCCATTTCCTCGATCGTCCAGGTGCGCAAGAACCCGAAAGGATCGACGCGCGTCCGGCGCAGGCCCGACAAGTGGGCGCACTGCCCGAGCGCAGCCGCGAGATCCTCTATCAGGGTGCGGATGTAAGTGCCCTTGGAGCAGGAGACCGTGACTTCGAGTTCGCCCTCCCGGATCGGGCCGAATTCCAGCGAATGGATGGTGACCTCCCGTGGTGCCCGCTCGACGTCCTCTCCTTCGCGGGCCAGTTCGTACAACCGCCTGCCCTCGTGCTTGAGCGCCGAATACATCGGCGGGATCTGCCGAATCGGCCCCACAAACCCTGGCTTCACCCTTTCGAAATCCTCGAGCGTGAGCGCCAACGGATCGGAAGTGTTCGTAACGGACCCCTCGGCGTCACCGGTCGACGTGCAACTTCCAAGGCGCATGCGCGCGACATAGGCCTTATCGGAGTCCAGCAACATTCCGCAAAGCTTGGTGGCTTCTCCGAAACAGACGGGCAACATGCCCGTGGCGAGCGGGTCGAGGCTCCCGGTATGCCCTGCTTTCTCGGCATGAAACAGGCGCCGAACCTGCTGCAAAGCCTGGTTGGAACTCAGCCCCAACGGCTTGTCGAGCAGAAGGATGCCGTCGAGCGACCGGCGTAGAATGCGACCCACGGAAGCTCAACTCTCGTCCGGCTCGGCATCCGGATCGGATGCGTGCTTCTTGTCCGACTTCACCGCATCGCGAATCAGTTGGGTCAAACGATCGGCCTGACGGATTTGCGTGTCGGCGCGGAAGTGCAGTTGAGGCGTATAGCGCATCCGAAGACGCGCGCCGAGCGCTTTGCGCAACAGGGGTACGGCTCCGTTCAGCGCCGTCACCGCCTGCTGGAGTGCCTCGTCGGAACCCAGCGAACTCACTCGGATCGTGGCGTTGCGAAGATCAGGCGCCGCATCGACGGTCGTGATGGACACACCCTCCAAGCGCGGATCCGTCAGTCGGGAGACGATCAGCTCCGACAATTCGCGCTGGAGCTGCGTGTTGATCCGCAGCTTGCGAGGAAATTCTTTCATACGTCGGAGGAAGGGAGACTCTGGGGGAAAAGAGAGAGCGACATTCGGTTTCTAGTCGCGATCGGGCGCGCCTAGTGGAAAAAACGCGCGATACGGGCGCGCTTCCTCCACCGCACGCGCAAACGAAGGGCGGGCCAGCAGCCGTTGACGATAGGCGCGCAGCACCGGATATCCCGGTCCGATAGGGCAAACCCAGTCGGCATAGAACAGCGAAGGAGCGGCGGCGCAATCAGCCAGGCCAAAAACATCGCCGGTCGCCCATTTCTTTCCGGCAAGTTCGCCCTCGAGCCAGCCATATGCGACGGTCAGTTGCTCGCGCGCCTCCGACACGAGGTGCGGGCTGCGCTGATCAGGGGGCCGGCGCGCATCGAACACGATCGCCTGCATCGGCGTCATCACGTAATTGTCGAAGAACCGATCCAGCATGCGCACCTGCAGCGCGGCCTCCCGATCGCCGGGAATCATGTGAAACGGTCCGGGGTGCCGCTGATCGAGATATTCGACGATGAGACTGGCCTCGACCACGGTGCGTGCACCGTCGACCAGAACCGGGAAACGCTTCAGCGGCCAGAGCTGCGCGTGCTCGGCCGCGATTTCCGGATGCTCGGGTGAGAACACGAGAAACTCGAACGGTGTCGCACTCTCGTATAACGCGATCAATACCTTTTGACAGTACGACGAAAACGGGTGGCCGTAGAGTTTCAGCGACATCTTCGCCCTCCCGATTTCGCGACGCGCGTGACCCGTCACCGACGGGTCACGCCGATCGTCAGGCTTCCGCCTTGATCGTTCGCTTGACCTCGATGCGATCGAAACACTCGATCTGGTCGCCCGCCTTCACGTCGTTGTAATTCTTCACGCCGATGCCGCATTCGGTACCCGCTTCGACCTTCTGGACGTCATCCTTGAAGCGACGCAGCGACTCGAGCACACCTTCGTAAATGACGGTCTGGTTGCGCAGCACACGGATCGGCAGATTGCGCTGCACGGTGCCTTCGATGATCAGGCAGCCCGCGATATTGCCGAACTTGCTCGAACGGAAGACATCGCGAACCTGCGCGATACCCACGATCTGCTCGCGCATCTCGGTCCCCAGGAGACCTTGGATCGCATCGTTCACGTCATCGATCACCTGGTAGATGATCGAGTAATAGCGAACGTCGATGCCGCTGTCCTGGATACGCTTGCGTGCAACGCTGTCCGCTCGCACGTTGAAGCCGATGATGATCGCCTTCGACGCGAGCGCGAGATCCACATCGGACTCGCTAATGCCGCCGATCGTCGACGACAGCACGTTCACGCGAACCTCGGCGCTCGGCAGTTTGCTCAGCGCTTCCGCGAGCGCTTCGGAGGAACCCTGCACGTCGGCCTTGATCATCAGGTTGAGCTGCTTGATCTCGCCTTCGCTCTCGCCCATGCGCGCGAAGATCTGTTCCATGCGCACCGTCTGCGACTGAGCGATCTTCTGCTCACGCTGCTTGGATTCACGCAGGATCGCCAGTTCGCGCGCCTTGCGCTCGTCGGCCACCACCACGATATCGTCGCCTGCATCGGGCACACCCGACAGTCCGAGCACCTGAACCGGAATCGAGGGGCCCGCTTCCTTCACCGGCTTGCCGGCTTCGTCGAACATCGCGCGCACGCGGCCAAAATGCGGACCGGTGAGGATGACGTCTCCCTGACGCAGCGTACCGGCACGGACCAGCACGGTCGCAACCGGGCCTCGACCCTTTTCGAGCGAGGACTCTACGACCTGGCCACGGGCCGGAACGTCGATCGCCGCCTTGAGTTCGAGCACTTCGGCCTGCAGCAAGATGGCATCGAGCAATTCATCGATACCCTGCCCGCTCACGGACGACACGCCCACGACCTGGACGTCGCCGCCGAAGTCTTCGGCCACGACCTCTTCCTTGAGCAACTCGTTCTTGACGCGATTGAGGTCGGATTGCTGCTTGTCGATCTTGGTGACGGCCACCACCATCGGCGCCTTCGCGGCGCGCGCATGCTGGATGGCTTCACGCGTCTGCGGCATCACGCCGTCGTCGCCCGCGATCACGAGAATCACGACGTCGGTGATCTGTGCACCGCGCGCACGCATGCGCGTGAACGCTGCATGGCCCGGCGTATCGAGGAACGTGACCACGCCCTTGCCAGTTTTGACGTGATACGCACCGATGTGCT
>CAZXXM010000040.1:7672-14204 GCA_964644715.1 uncultured Salinisphaerales bacterium | reverse complement strand
CGATTTTCGGCGACTTGCCGCCGAGTTCGAGCGCGACGCGCTTCATGCTGCGCGCGGCCTGCGCGTAGATCTTCGCGCCGGTCACGTCGGACCCCGTGAACGTGACCTTGGCCACGCCCGGGTGATCCACCAGCGCCGAACCCGCTTCCTGTCCCAGGCCCGCGACCACATTGAAGACGCCGTCCGGGAAGCCGGCCTCCTTCGTCAGCGCCGCGAACTCCAGGGTCGAGACCGAGGCGAACTCCGAAGGTTTGACGATCACCGCGCAGCCGGCCGCGATGGCGGCCGCACACTTCCAGGCGACGAACAGCAGCGGCGAGTTCCAGGCCGTCAAGGCCGCGACGACGCCGATCGGCTCGTGACGCGTGAAGCCCATCATGTCGGGCTTGTCGAGCGGCATCACGGCGCCTTCGATCTTGTCGGCGAGGCCGCCGAAGTAGCGCCACCATTCGGGCAGATACGCCACCTGTCCGCGCATCTCGGTCAGCAGCTTGCCGTTGTCGCGCACCTCGATCTCGGCCAGCCGGTCCGCGTTCTGCGTGATCAGCTCGGCCAGCCTGAGCATCAGCTTGCCGCGCTGCGTCGCGTTCATCGTCGCCCACGGCCCGGACTTCATCGCGGCGTTCGCCGCCGTGACCGCGGCGTCCACGTCCCGGGCGCAACCTTGCGGAACGCGCGCCCAGGCTTCGCCCAGATAGGGATCCATGCTGTCCAGCCAGCGGCCGCTCGCAGGCTCCACGTAGCGGCCGCCGATGAACTGGTTGTACGTCTTCACGTTCGTTCCTCCATCTGCATTTCGGGTCCGTAGGGTCCGTGGCCCGGACTTCGTCGGGGCCACGTTCGGCTATCGCGTCGCCGCACTGACGTAATGACGCGGCAAGCCCGCCCGCGCCAGCGCGCCGTGCATCGGCATGTCGGGCAGCGCCGCGGCAACCTGCTCGCGTACGGCCAGCAGTTTTCCGATGTCGATGCCGGTATCCAGGCCCATCGAATCGAGCATGAACACCAGGTCTTCCAGCACGACGTTGCCGCTCGCGCCCGGTGCATACGGACATCCGCCGAGGCCGCCGAGCGAGGCGTCGAAGCGCGTGATGTCGCAGTCCAGGGCCGCGCTGGCGTTGGCCAGGCCGGTGCCGCGCGTGTCGTGGAAGTGCGCGCGCAAGGGCACGGTCTTCACTTCCTGCTGGACGGCGCGGAACACGCGACGCACCTGCGCCGGGTCCGCGTAGCCGACCGTGTCGGCGATCATCAGCTCGTCGGCGCCGGCATCGGCCAGTTCGACCGCGAGCCGAACCACGTCGTCGACCGGGATGCGACCCTCGTAGGAGCAGCCGAGCGCCGTGGACAGACCGGCGCTGACGATCGTGCGCCGCGCGGCGCTCTCGGTGCGGACCCGCCGCACGATCTCGCGAAAGTCGTCGACCGACTCGGACGGCTCGCGGCGCACGTTTTTCAGATTGTGCGTGCGGCTGACCGACACGACGAAGTTGAGCATCGGCACGCCCAGTTCGAGGCCGCGTTCGGCACCCTTGAGATTGGGTACCAGCGCCGAGGCCTTCAGCCCGTCTACTTCGAGTGCGCCGCGCGTGACCTCGGCCGCGTCGACGAACTGCGGGATCAGCCTGGGCGGAACATAGGACGTCACCTCGATCTCGCGGATGCCGGCCGCGGCCGCGGCCCTGATCCACGCGAGCTTGTCCGCCGTGGGCATGAACGTGGGATGGATCTGCAGGCCGTCGCGCAGGCCCACTTCCCGGACGATGATGGCGGTTGGCATGAGAGAGAACTCCGGGCCGATCGATCAGCGTCCCTGGAAGTCCGGCTTGCGCTTCTCGTTGAAGGCGCGCACGCCTTCGAGCCGGTCCTGGGTGTCGATCAGGTGGTTGTAGGCTTCGATCTCGAAGCGGTAGGCGGTGCGCAGTTCCATCTGGCCGCCGTAGCGGACGGACTTCTTGATCTGGCGGACGGCCAGCGGCGCGTTCGCCGCGATCGTGGCGGCGGTTTCGAGCGCCGCGGGAACGACCTCGGTGGATTCCAGCACCCGGTTCGCGAGTCCCCACTCGAAGGCCTGCCGCGCCGTGAATGGAGCGCCGGTCATCAGGATCTCCTTGGCGCGCCGGTCGCCGATCGCGCGGGGCAGATTCTGCGTCCCGCCGCCACCGGGAATGATGCCGAGCTTCACCTCGGTCAGCGCCAGCCGCGCGGCGCTGCTCGCGTAGATGAAGTCGCAGTGCAGCGCGAGTTCGAGACCGCCGGCATAGGCGTGACCGTTGACCGCGGCGATCACCGGGACCGGCAGGTCGGCGAGTGTCCAGAACATGCGCTCAAAGATCTCGTGCTGCGCGCGCCATTGCGCCTCGCTCATGCCGTCGCGCTGCTTGAGGTCGCCGCCGGCGCAGAAGATCTTGTCGCCGGCGCCAGACAGCACGATGCAGCGGACGCCGCCGGCGTCTTCGGTCAGCCGCGTCCACAGATCCAGCAGATCGCGGCCCATCTGCGTGTCGATGGCGTTGCCCACTTCGGGGCGATGCAGCTGGACGTGCAGCACGTGCGGCCCGACCCGATCCAGGCGGATCGTTTCGTAGGCGCTTGGCGTCGGCAGAGGTTCGTTCATCGTGTGATCTCAATACGACCGCGGCATTTCCAACAAGTGCTGCGCGATGTAGGCGAGCACGAGATGGTTCGAGATCGGCGCGGTGCGGAACAGGCGCGTCTCCTTCCATTTGCGCTCGATGCCGTATTCGGTCGCGAATCCGTATCCGCCGAACGTCGTCATCGCCGCCTCGGCGGCCTCCCAGGACGCCTCGCTGGACAGGTACTTCGCCATGTTCGCTTCGCCGCCACAGGGTTTCCCGGCGTCGAACAGCGAGGCCGCCTTGTTGCGCATCAGTTCGGCGGCAGCGAGCACGGCGTGCGAACGTGCGATCGGGAAGGCGACCCCTTGATTGGCGCCGATCGGCTTGTCGAACACGATGCGCTCGCTGGCATAGCGCCGCGCGCGTTCGACGAACCAGCGGCCGTCGCCGAGGCATTCGCTGGAGACCAGCAGGCGCTCGGCGTTCAACGAGCTGATCAGGTACGAAAAGCCCTTGCCTTCTTCGCCGATGCGCGCGTCTTCGTCCACCTCGAGGCCCTGGATGAAAACCTCGTTGGTGTGGTGGTTGAGCATCGTGTCGATCGTGCGCGCCTGCAGCGATGTTCCGGCCTTCGCGATGTCGACCAGAAAGAGGCTCAACCCGTCGGTCTTGCGCTTGACGTCCTCGTACGGCGTCGTGCGCGCGAGCAGCAGGTACATGTCCGACTGCCTGAAGCGCGAGGTCCAGATCTTCTGCCCGTCGATGACGTAGCCGCCGTTGATCTTCCGCGCGAAAGTCTTGATGCGCAGCGTGTTGGAACCGGCGTCGGGCTCGGTGACACCGAAGGCCTGCAGGCGCAGATCGCCGGACGCGATGCGCGGAAGCAGGGCACGCTTCTGCGCCTCGCTGCCGTGCTCGAGCACGCTGGCCATCGTGTACATCTGCGCATGGCAGGCCGCGCCGTTGCCACCGCTGAAATTGATCGTCTCGAGAATGACGCAGGCATCGAGCAAGCTCAGGCCCGAACCCCCATACGTTTCCGGGATCAGCGCCGCGAGCCAGCCGGCCTCGGTGACCGCGTCGACGAAGGCGTGCGGATATTTTTGCTCGACCTCGCAGCCTCGCCAGTAAGCCTCGTCGAAGCGTGCGCACAGCGCGAAGACCGCGTCACGGATCTCGCGCTGGGTGTCGGTGTAGGAGAAATCCATGGGGCTCCCAGGTCGCGAGATCGGTGCGGCGGATCAGCCGACGACGCGATGCTCGATCATCCGATCGATCGCTGCGTCGTCGTAGCCGGCTTCGGCCAGCAGCCGGCGCGTGTGCGCGCCCAGCAGCGGCGCAGGCAAGTGCTCGGTGGTGCGGCGGCCATCGAGCGTGAACGGTAGGCCGACGACGCGGTGATCGTCACCTTCGTCGACCGGCAAGGGCTGCACGATGCCGGTGCAGGCGACCTGTTCGTCCGACAGCATCTGGCCGACGTCGTTGAGGACGCTGCAAGGCGCGCCGCGTGCCCTGAGCCGCTCCACGGCTTCTACGGCCGGCATCGTTGCGAGGGCTTCTTCGATCAGCCGGTGCAGTTCGACGCGATGCTTCACGCGCGACGCATTGCTGGCGAATCTCGGGTCGGTCACCGCCGCTTCGATATCGAGCGCCTTGCAGACCTGCGCGAAGAGACGGTCGTTGCCGGCCGCGATGAACACGCCGCCGTCGGCGGCCGCGAACAGCTCGTACGGCGCGAGCATCGTCATCGCCGACCCGAGCTTTCGCGGCAGCGTGCCGGAAGCCTGGTAGTTCGCGATGAACACCGACATCCACGCGACGCCGGTCTCGAGCAGGCTGGCGCCGACGCAGCTGCCTTCGCCGGTTCGATCGAGCTCGCGCAGGGCCGCCAGGATGCCCATCGCCGCCCACATGCCCGAGCCCATGTCGATCAGCGAGACGCTGACTCTCGCCGGCGCCTGTCCCTCGTGGCCGGTGACGCTCATGATCCCGGTGAAGGCCTGCACCAGCGGGTCGTACCCGGGCAGGCCGCTCATCGGGCCGGAGGGTCCGAAAGCGCTGATCGCGCAATAGACGAGCTTGCGATTGGCCTTGCGCAGGGCCTCGAAGCCCAGTCCGCGCGCTTCTGCGCTGCCCGGCTTCATCGAATGAACCAGGATGTCCGCGCTCTGCGCCAGCCGCGCCAGGACCTGCTGTCCTTCCGGCGCGTCGAGATCCACGCAGACGCTTTTCTTGTTCCGGTTGAACGCGAGGAAGGTGGGAGACCGCTCCCTCCAGGCCGGCGGCATCCAGGCGCGCGTGTCGTCTCCGGTGCCGGGCCTCTCGATCTTGATGATCTCGGCGCCCATGTCGCCGAGGATCTGCGTGCAGTAAGGCCCGGCCACGTTCTGCGTCAGGTCGATGACGCGAAGGCCCTTCAGGACCTGTTGCATTCCAGGGGCGGCGGTGAAGTCGTTCGACATCCGGCTCAGGCTTCGTCGCGCGGCCGTCGGTCCCGGATCGCGCCCGGTGCTCGCGGAGGATCGATCCTGGACGCGATTGCGTTGCTGCCGGCCTCCTTGCGCACGTTCGGACTCGCACCCATGGTCACCGGCGCGGTCCGCCGGGCGTCCGAAGCAGGTTGCCATACCGTCGCATCGCGGACGATCCCTTGGGGCTTGCACCTATAGCCGCATGGCGAAGAACGCGATTATCTGCCGGCCCCTGTTCCGCGCCGGCGCCCGCGCGCCTGCGCGCTCACTCACGTCGAGAGGAGAAATCCGATGCGCCGCAATGTCGAATTCAATGCCGATGGTCTCACCCTGCGTGGCTGGTTCTACACGCCGGACCACAAGAGCGGAAGGTTTCCGACCATCGTCATGGCGCACGGCTTCACCGCGGTCAAGGAAATGACGCTGGACCAGTACGCCGAGGTCTTCTGCAAGGGCGGCATGGCGGTGCTCGTCTATGACAACCGCTGCCTGGGCGAGAGCGACGGCGCGATGCGTCACGACATCGATCCGGTCGCGCAACGCCGCGATTACCGCTGTGCGATCACCTTCGCGCAACAGCAGCCGGAGGCCGACCCGGAACGCATCGGAATCTGGGGTACGAGCTACACCGGCGGTGCGGTGCTGGGGGTGGCGGCGCTCGACAAGCGAGTGAAGGCAGTGGTCAGCCAGGTGCCGTTCGTACACGGGCCGAAGAACATCCAGCAGTTCCTGCGCCTGTCGGAAATCTCCGAGTTCATGAAGATGATCGACGACGACCGCGCGCGCCGCATGAAGGGCGAACCGTCGCAGTACATCCCGGTGACCAGCGACAAGGACGGCGAGCCCTGCGCGTTCCCGGGCAAGCGCACTCACGCGTACTTCGACAAGTACGTCAAAGCGATCCCCGGCCTGAAGTGGGAGAACAAGGTCACGATCCGCTCGCTCGAGTATCTGCTCGACTACGACGTCACCGGCTACATGGAGCTGATCGCGCCGACTCCGTTGCTGATGATCGTGTCGAACTACGACACGTCGACGCCCACCGACCTGGCGCTCGAGATGTTCCAGCGCGCACGCGAGCCCAAGGAGCTGTACGTCATCAAGGACGATCACTACGCCTCGTACCTGGAAGGCTTCGACGGCACCAGCGCGGCGGCCCGCGACTTCTTCCTGAAGCATCTCTGACGACGGCCGGCGGCCCGCGTCGCTCGCCCGGACTTCGTCGCGGCGAATCGGGCGCGCGCTGCATTGCGCGTGTGACAGGCGGACGTAAGTTTTGTGAAAACGCGAACGAAGGCTTGCGTGGCCGCAGGCTGAAAGTGCCTCGTAAGTTTGGGTCTGTAGCATCCCTAGCGTCGACGCCAGGGGACGTGAGACGACATCGCGATGGCAGACCGCATCGTCTTCATTCACGCCGGGCCGGCGCCGCGAACGCGCCGCGTCCACGGCACGCCGATTCGCGGCGCAGCGGGCTTCGGGCGATCC